>NZ_RCOB01000088.1:0-71957 GCF_004307665.1 Pseudomonas sp. Sample_16 | reverse complement strand
GGGTGACGCCGTCGCGGATGCCACTGATCAAATCGCGCAGGGTCACGCCCATGCGTGCGATGCCCTGTTGCAAAACTCCGAGTTCGTCGCGGCGGGTGACCTTGACGTCCTGGGACAGGTCGCCACTGGCAATGCGATCGACCACCGCCAGGGTGTCGCGCAGTGGGCCGGTGATCTGCCGGGTAATCAGCACCGCGGCAATGATGCCCACCAGCAATGCCAGTAGCGTGCTGACCAGCTGCAGGGTGCGGGCCTTGGCGCTTTCGGCATCACGACGGTCAAGCTGGATCTGATACAGCTGCTCGCTCAGGCTGACGATGGCTGCGCCCTGGTCGGTCATTTCCTTGCGCGCTTGCACGATATCGCTGTTCGCGGTTTTGTAAGCCTGCAAGGCGTTGCGGTAGTTGCTCAAAGCGTTTTCGAGTTGACCCAGTTCGTCTGGTTGCGCGTCGGCGAAGTGTGCATTGAGGGACTTCACGCTGGTGATCGCGGAGTCGAGTTGGGCGAGCGCTTTTTGCTCGGTCTCGGCGTTGGAGGTGGCGGTGTAGCCACGCACTTCGTAGCGGGCCAGGAGGAAGGCTTCTTTGGCGGCGGTGATGGCCTGGAACTGTTCGAAGCGTTGCTCGCTCGACGGCATTTGTTGTACGCGGATGTTGATGTCGTTGATCAGCGTGCTGGCCGTTTCGGCATTCGTGGTCATGACGTCGCGCGCACTGTTGCCAGCGCGATAAGCGCCGCGCATTTTGTTCAGGGACGTCTTGTAGGCATCGATGACAGTACCTTGCTCCCTGAGCAGCTTGAGATTCTCCGGGCTCTTGAATTTGACCAGCAAAGCTTGCTGTTGAGCGGAAAACGCGTCGAGGGTGGTTTGCACATTTTGTGCGGTGGCTTCGTCACCGTTGGCCAGCATGTATTGCAGGCGCACCACGCGCAGCTTCGTCAGGCCGGCGTTGAGCTGGGTGATGTCGCTCATCCAGTTGCTGCGGTCAATCAGGCTGCCCAGGCTGGTCCAGCCGGTGAGGGCGAGCACGCAGGTCAAGGCCAGTACCAGGCCAAACCCCAGGCCCAGTTTCAGGTTCACGCTGATATTGCCGAACCAGCTATTCATCAAAATTCCTCCAGGAACGTAATGTTTCTCGATCGTCGGTTGGCTGGAAGATTGTTGTTTTTGGGGGCCAGCATGCGGTGTAGACGGACTGTATCGGCAGCCATCGCGAGAGCTGAAAGGATTTTGTCGGAGGGATCGTGTAACAAGGTTTTTTTCACATGCGTTTCACCGGCTGCCGACGCCAATCTATTTACCTTCGCCGCATTGAATCAAAGGTTGCATGCCGGCGAGGCGGCTTGATGTGGAATTGAGACTGAATCTGTTCGGAATAAACCGCTCGATCGATTTGAGCGGTTTTGCCCGTTATCGCAATGCCGCGGTGGTACTGGCCTCGGCGCTGTTGGTGATCCCCCTCACGGTGTTTCTGTTACGGCCGGCCGCCGTGCCGGACCTGGCTCACGGCAATGTCGCCGGTGCCCGGGCGATGCTGTCGGAGTGGGCCAGGGGCGACCTGATTGTGCTGGTACGCCATGTCGAACGCTGCGATCACTCCCGCGCCGCTTGCCTGATGGGTAACGATGGCATTACCGATCGTTCGCGCAGCGTTGCGCTGGCCGTCGGTGCGCGATTCGCCCAGTTGGGGCTCGACAGCGCCGACATCTACAACAGCCCGGTACTGCGCACGGCGCAAACGGCCGGTTACATGTTCAACAAGGTCAGCAGCGGTGACGACTGGCTGGTCGACTGCAAGGGTTCCATGTTGCGCGATGCGCTGGCGCACAAAGTCGCGGGGCGCAATCTGATACTGGTGACGCACAGCGAATGCATGGTGCAACTGGAGAAAGACCTCAAACAGCCGAACGCCACCCCGGGTTACGGCGCCTCGCTGTTCATCACTGCGGCAGAACATCAAGCGCCACGCATGCTCGGCCTGATCGATGCTTCGGACTGGCGCTCGGTGACAATCCAATGAATTCACTCTCCCGTTATCGCTTTTATGCGGTCAACTTCGGTATCCCGCTGGCCTGTGCGGTTCTGGTGTTCCTGACGTTCGATCTGACCCGCATCGACATCGCCTTCAGCAATCTTTTCTTTGATCCGGTAACGCAAACATTCCCGTTGGACCATGTGCATCTGTTCGAAAAGATCACGCATAAATGGGCACGGATCATTCCGAACTGGACCGGCGAGATCGCCATCGTGGGCGCCTTGCTGTCGTTCCTCTGGCCGCGCCTGAAGGCGGAAAAACATCCGAAGATCATCGCGTTTCTGGAAAAAATAAAAGTCGCGGCAGTGCTGCGGTTTGCCAGCAAGCATCGACGGGATTTTCTCTACGTAGTGTTCGCGTTTTCCATCAGCACCGGTTTGATCCACTACCTCAAGGGCCACACCAGTGTGTATTGCCCCATTGAAACCACCCAGTACGGCGGCAAGATCGAGCACAAGGAGTGGTACGAAAACTTCGATTTGCTGAAGGTCGCCGGTGACGGTCGCTGCTGGCCGGGCGGGCATGCTTCGGGGGGCTTCACGCTGCTGGCGTTGTACTTCGTGGCACGGCGTTATCGCTGGCGTTATTCCAAGGCAATCCTGTACGGCTCGCTGGCGCTGGGATTCGTCTACGGCACCACGCGGGTGCTGCAGGGCTGGCACTACATGTCCCACACGTTCTGGGCCGGGATAGTTGTGTGGCTCGCCTGTCTGCTGACGGCGCTGGCGTTTTATGGGCGGGTGCGGTTGGAGATGCCGGTGCTGCAAAAGGTCGAAGAACCGAGAGTGGTGGCTGAGTCTCAGCCTGTTGGTTGAGACGGTTCGCACAGCTCCAATGTGGGAGCGACGTTGCTCCCACATTGGATTGATGCCGTTCGCAGCTTTTGTGCACAAACAATTATGCGGTGGCGCAGATTTATACCTGCGGATCAACGTTATCCAGCGCCCGGTTTACCGCCAGTTCCGCCAGCATGATGATCTGCGCGATGGCCAATGCGGTGTTGCGCTGAGTGCCGGTCAGGAAGGTGGCGAAATCATTGGTCATGACACTGGCTGAGGCCAATGACTCACAGGCGTGGACGAGGAGGTTTTCGGTGCTGATGTCCGGAAGGACTGTGAAGAACGGGCTTGGGCTGTAGGGCTTTTCGGTTTCGAAGGGCGGATCGGGGATTAGCTTGTCCATAGACATACCTCTTGCTGAGGCCACCACTTTCCGTTTCTCACGCGGCGAAGAGGTGGCAGCTATGTACGGGGTGAGAAAACCGGTATGGACACCCGGCCAGACCGAAGTCTGCCCGCACACAGCCGCCATAACGCATTCACGGCCAGCAGATTAGCTGGCGGCGATTATGCGATTACTGACACTGGATGACCATAAGTTGCCGGGGTTCTCACACCCGATCACTGACTTTTTCAGCGACAACAAAAGACTAGAGAGCCCACTTCCGACCGCCAACCTGAAAAACCTGTGGGATTTTTCAGCTCATTCTGAGCGTCTGTAGGACGCGTCACCCGAGGCGTGATCCTGCCATCGTCCCTCAATGTTCAGATACGCCTTGGCATAGCCTTCGCGTTCACATCCGTCGTTCAGAATTCGTAAAAAAGGAAGCGTCTTACATACAAACTATTTCGAAAGCCTCTTAATTCCCGTGTTTGGGGTTCGCCAGTAGCAGGAGCGCTACGGTTGGCGAACACCGGTTGTTCAGGACGCAGGAAGTTTGTTAATGGAACTGACAAAAATATTCTCGCCACAGAACCGGCGTCTCATCAGGTTCACATCCCCGGTGCCGGGCCAGCAAGAACTGCTGCTCGAAAGCTTTTCCGGTACTGAGAGTTTGTCGACGTTATTCAGTTTCGAGTTGTCGCTGCTCAGTCAGGATGCCCGCCTGGAACTCAAGTCATTGATCGGGCAACCCGCACTGCTCGACATTGAATTGGCGACTGGCGAGGCGCGCTACATTCACGGCTACATCAGTCGGTTCAGCCTGCAGAAAAGCGATGGTGGTTTGGCTTGTTATTCAGCCACCTTGAGCCCCTGGCTGTGGATGCTGTCCCGACGCGTCGACTCGCGGATCTTTCAAGAGCAGAGCATCGAAGACATTCTGCGCACGGTGTTCGCCCACTATGGCGTGCTGCCCAGGTTTGAGTTCCGTCTGGAGCAGCCGCTCAAGTCCCACAGCTACATCACCCAGTACCGCGAGAGCGATCTGGATTTCGTCTTGCGCCTGCTGGAACGTGAAGGGCTGTTCTTCTACTTCGCTCACACGAAGGAAGAACACTGCCTGATCATCACTGACCACTCCCGCAACCTTGAGCCGTTGATACAACAACCGCGGATCCGCTACCACAGCGCGGCGGTCACCGAGACCGCCGACTCGATCACCCGCTGGAGCAGCCAGCGGGTTTTGCAGTCCGGCCAGATGGCCATCCAGACCTTCGACTACCGGCAACCGCGCAATCCGCTGCCGGTCAGCATGCCCAGCCTCAACGTCCAGGGCGATGTGCCTGCCTATGAGATCTACGACTTTCCCGGTCATTACAGCCACGGTATGCCCGCAGAGGGCGAAGCGCTGGTGCGTCATCGACTCGAAGCCATGGAAGTGCAAGGCAAGACGTTTGAGGGCGCCAGCAACTGTCGCGCCCTGCTGCCGGGTTACACCTTCGAACTGACCCAGCACTTCGATCACGATGCTGATCCCGTGGATGATCGCCAGTTCCTCCTGATCAAGGTGGAGCACCAAGGCCGCAACAACTATCTGACGGATCAACCGGCGAACTACGACAACCGTTTCGTCTGCATCCGCCACAAGATTGCCTTTCGCCCACCGATCATTACCCCGCGACCGACGATTTCCGGGCCGCTCACTGCCATTGTCGTGGGTCCGGAAGGTGAGGAGGTTTTCACCGACGAGCTGGCGCGTGTGCAGGTTCGCTTTCATTGGCAGCGTCGACAGGATGCCGCACAAGGCACCACCTGGCTAAGGGTTGCCATGCCCAGTGGCGGCGCCGGCTTCGGCCACCAGTTTTTGCCGCGCATCGGTCAGGAAGTGCTGGTGACGTTCCTCGGCGGCGACATCGACCGGCCGCTGGTGACGTCGGTGCTCTACAACGCCGACCATTTTCCGCCGCACTTCAGTAACGCCTCGGGGTTGCCGGGCAATCGAACCTTATCCGGGATCCAGACCCGGGAACACCAGGGCAAGGGCTTCAACGAATTGCTCTTCGACGATACACCCGGCGCGCTGCGCGCCCGACTGGGCACGACCCATCAGGCCACCGCGCTGAACCTGGGCAAGCTCGTCACCCCGCGCACCGATGGCAAGGCCCAGCCACGCGGCCAGGGCGCCGAACTGCGCAGCGATGCCGCGATTGCCCTGCGGGCGGCCCAAGGGCTGTTGTTGACCACCTACGCTCGCCACGATGCGCAGGGCTCACAACTGGACCGCGAAGAACTGCTCAAGCTGTTGGCCGAGTGCGGCGAACTGTTCCAGGCCCTCGGCCAGACCGCCGCTGCCCGTGGCAGCCCGAAGATCGACACCCAGGGCATCGAGGCGTTGCGCCAGTCGTTGAGTCAATGGCCTGAACCGACCAGCAACAGTCCGGGCGAACCGGTGGTCGCGATAGCGGCTGAAGCCGGCATTGCCAGTGCCACGCCGCGCTCGCAGGTGCACTACGCCGGTGAAAACCACGACACCACCGCCCAGGACCATTTGCAGCTGAGCAGCGGCGCGGCCATGCGCCTGCAAGCCGGCAAAGGCATCAGCGCCTTCGCCCAGGACGAGGGCATCAGCGCCATCGCCAATCGCGGCAAGGTGTTGGTGCAGGCCCAGGACGACGACATGGTGCTCAACGCACAAAAGAACCTGCACCTGTCGGCGGTCGAAGGCGAATTGCTCATCACCGCCCCCACCATCCGCCTGGTGGCCGATGACGGCAGCTACATCAGGATCGGTGGCGGGGTGGAGATCGGTACGCAGGGCAAGGCGATTGTGCATGCCGGCGAGCATGACTGGGTGGGGCCGAAAACCGACAGTGCTGCCCTTCCAGTTTTCGGTCGGGACGGTGCGGACCAACGGCATCGACTGCACTACGAAGATGATCCAGGCGCCATCGTTCAAGGCCAACCCTACAAAATCGCCCTGGAGGACGGCAGCCTGGTGCAAGGCATCACAGGTGCCGAGGGTTTAACCGAGTTGCTCCAGCGAACAGAGATGCTACTCGCCAATCTCGAGGTTTTTCGCCATTCATCCCAACAGGCAGCGAACCCGGGCCCGAACAGTATCGGGGCCGACTCAGCAGGCCCTTCTGACCTCAGCGTCGGATCAGACAACCGTACCGACGGAAGCTAAGCAAAGTGTCGACCCAGTGATCGACACAGAAACATGATTTCAAAAGGATATCGAAAGCATGAGCCATACGGACAACACAGTGATCGCCACCGGCACGAGTCGTTTGCTGCCCAATAGATCGACGGATCGCAACATTGCGGTGCCGCGAGACCTGCCTGGCGTGGTGATTTTCCTGCACGGCGTGAATGACCCCGGGGCATCCTACGAGTCGGTGGAAATCGGGTTGTGCCAAGGGGTTAACGAGCGGCTGGATCGGCAGGATCTGAAGGCGGGGCGGTATGGGGCCAAGTACAACGAGGCTAACAGTACGCCCAGGAAGGAGTGGAAGGACAACGAGGGGCAAATACTCGACGATCCGGATACTTATCTTTACCAGCGCGATACAGAGGCCCCCAAGACCCGCAGCCTGTTGATTCCGTTTTATTGGGGCTACCGGGCCGAATCCGGCGAAATCAAACGCGATAAAAATGGCGATCCGGCCCGCTTGCGCGATCAATTCCTGGACCGATTCGACAATCGTCTGGATCGTCACTTCGCCAAAGGCGGCGGATTTTTCGCCAACGCCACCAACAATTTGCTGGAAATGTACGAAGAAGGGTTCGGCAAATGGCTGCGCCATTGGGTTCAACCGACCATGCCTAACTCCCTGTACATGGGCAAAGCGCCGCATCGAAGGTATTTCGTGCTGGCCGCGACCCGGCTGGCGATGCTGGTCAGCGAGATTCGCCGCGTCTCACCCGATGAAACCATCACCATCATGGGGCACAGCCAGGGCACGCTGATCACCTTGCTCGCCCAGGCCATGCTGGTGGATCGCGGTGAACGCTGTGCCGACTGCGCAATCATGGTGGCCTCGCCCTACTCGGTACTGCCGAGTGCGACCCCGAAAAATTCGCAGACCCTGCAAACTCTGTTCGACATCGTGCAACACACCACTCAATTTCCCCATACGCAACCGCCTCTCAGCGCCGTGCGCTATGGCGTACCGGGTTATGGCGGTCGCACGGGGCCGCGCTGGTCACCCGAACAAGGCGAGCGTCTGGGCGCAGACGGGAACACCCTGGTGTTTCCCGAGCGCGACAACCGCGGCAAGGTTTATCTGTATTTCTGCCCGGACGACACCACCGTAGCACTGGATGATGTGCAAGGCATCGGCACGTACGGCGTGCCGGACGCGTTGCCCGATGGCCAACCGGCCATGACCGCGCTGCAATCTATGCGCTTCTACCAACGCCTGTGGACCAGGCGCCTGCGTGATGGTGAGCCGGTACTGGTGGGCAAGCCGCCGCAGGCGGACTTCACCCGCGTCGAAGGCGAGCCGCGCTATCCCGGTGGCGGCTCGGTCGCAGCGCTAGCCTCGCAAACCGGAATTCGCAAAGGCCAGCAACGCACCATCAATGCCGAACAACTGCATCCACCCCATGCGCCGCAGATGTTTGGCGGCGAAGCCGTGACGGGGTCTAGCCATCAGGCCGGAAAGGATCGACCGGATGCGGTGTCGCAAAACGCGGCATTGGGCAACCCCGGTGCCACTTTCAAATGGATTTATGTGACCAACAGTGACCAGCGACTCGACCTGGACGATGGGCTTGTTCGCTGGAATCACGGCAAAGAGCCCGACGACCAGACCCGGGCCCTGCGCCAGACGCCGGTGTCCGGCAACCCGATGCTCAATCGTAAGGACCACTACCGCATCTACCGTGAGGAAACCCCTAACGAAATCCGTGCACGCATGCAGGTTGACCAGAAGGAATGGACTGACAACAGCTATCACTCGGCGGTATTGCGCAGCCCGGAGAACCATCGCTGGGTGACAGCGATGGACATTGCGATTGGGCAGGCCAGGTGCCTGGATGATCCGGTGATGCGTGAGGTGTTGGTGGCGATTGCGGATTGGAAGATGGAAAAAAAGCGGTTCTTTGATGAGGTGGTGCAGATGGAAGGTTGGTCGCGACTGAGCGCTGAGGCTCAAGCATTGGTGGAGGCCAGCTATCTGTATTACGACAAGGGCAAGTTTCCCTCAAATGAGCTGGTTTCGCTGACACCGCCGCAACTGGTGATGGCTTCATTGGGAAAAGGAGTACACCCATGAGGGATCGCTGGCAGGGCAAATCACAGCGACCGCGCTTGAAGGGTTATCTCTGGACGGCCGGGATATTGATAGCGACTTGGCTTGGTTTCTTGCTGTTCATCATCTACACAGCTCAGGCTGAAAACAGGGAGTTAGGGGACGTGAGCGCCGCGATGCTTAAGGGAATAGCGAGTATTTTTGGCACGCTGATATTGATCTTCAGCTTCCACTGGCTCGGCAAGGCCGAAGCCTACCAAGACGCAGAGCTTGAAACCTACAAATCAAAAGTCATGGCTGAAAGTGCCGAGCGCATGGCTACCCAGGAGCGTACTTATGCGTTGGAAATACGGGGAGTTGGACTCGCAGTCGACAATTGGCATCAATCTTCAATTTGGCGAGAAATCAAAAAGACCAATAACAATTTCACTTCGATCTATTCACGAGACCCCAAGGATTACGATGCCTCTGTTAACTCTCGGAGAATCACGGCGAGAATCAATACCCGTGTCGCTTTTACGCATGCGGCCAGCGATTCGGTAGCTTATTGGCCGATTCCCGTGTTTGCAATCGCACCGCCCAAGCAGCCGGAACACGTGGGGGCCGCCGCAAATATTTCAGATGGACGCAATGTCGCCACCTTGGGCGTGACGCTGTTTCTCTGGCAAGACGCGGACAATGCCTCGCATGCCCAAAGCATGATCGAGCGCCTATACAAGTTCTTCGACGACAATCCACAGGTACCGCAAGCATTGATCGTGAGCGAGGATGGTGATGTGACCCGAAGTGGTCTTCGCGTGGCCGGCACACCAGGTCTGCAAAATATCCATGCCGTGCCAGCGGTGTACGAAAGTATGACCGGCCTGCTGCTCACCCGTTCAGATCCGGTAGACCGCTACATCCGTCCCTTTGCCACCCAAGACTCGGAAGACAACCAGAACACAAGCACCGACATGGGCAAGCTGTGGGCGTTCTACTGGAGTCGAGATGATGCATTTCTTGATTGGTATAAAGAAAGTGAGCGTGCAAAAGGCACTACAGGTCATATTCGTCCTATTACCACCATGTCCTCCACCTACTGGCAATCCCAACTCCCCACCCTCTGGCAAACCCTGAGCAACCGAGGCCCCGGCCATTTCGAACCTTCCCCATGGCTACCGGTGCGCTGGGCCGAGCATCAGGTCAAGGAGTTCGATAAAGCCCCGGTGTTGGGCTACCTGCACCGCCCGATCAAAGTCCCGATGCGTGACGAAAACGGCAAACCGCTCAAACCCGCACTACAGGCCAAAGCCCTGCAAGCTGGTTGGCTGAAGGCAGTGGAAACCCTGCCCAAAGGTGAAAAACCGGCACGAGTGTTTTACGACAGCACCGACAACACCCCTGGCGAGATCGCCCTGACCATCGCGTTGCATGGCCTCAATGTCGATGGAGCCGGTCTCGAATTGGGCAATGTCGACGAGGGCTACGACATCGGTCGGCGCCTGGGCAACACCGGCGTCAGCAGCGCCCTGGTCGAAATCAACCTGGCCACGATTGCCAGTTATCAGGAAGGCGGCGTCAGCGCGGTGGTGTACACCGGCGAGGACGGCAGCGTCACCGTGCAAATGGTCCGCCCGCCGGACGAAGCCCGCAAAGCGAAAAACCAGCAAACCCACGGGGCTGACCCGTTCAGGTTTCGTATGCCGGGAGACAAACCATGAGCCATCCCATCTGCCTGGGCGACGCCACCAGCAGTGGCGGCACCGTGGTTTCCTGCCAGCTTGAAGGCACGCATACCCTCAATGGAAAAACTCCGGCGGTATTGGGCGATAAGGCCAAGTGTCCGCTGCATCTGGGCGAGTTTGCCTTCGTCGAAGGGCATCCGCGCCGGCGTATGAACGGCATTCCGATCGTATTGCAGGGCCATCGACTGGCCTGCGGTTGTCATGGCGTCGCGAGTAATGCTCGGCATGTGCGGGTAAGTTAGGTCGAAACCACTGTGACGCATCAGGATGGTCAGGTGCTGCCAGCTTCATTTGATCAAACAAAAAAAAGCCCGCGGGAGGGCGGGCAAACCGTAGTTTCTTGAATGAGCGAGGCCAATGTACAGGTTGTGGCTTCGAGGTGGGGTGAAGAAAAGTTCATCTGGAGGAACGCCACGGGCCAGACATCTCTGGACGGTCAGGGCAAATGATCCGCCGCAAAATCGGCTTCCGATCGCGCACGCAAACGACCCTTGCGACAGGCCTGCTGGAAAACCTCGAAGTCGCGCTCGTTCTGTTCGGTATAGCCTTGGGCATATTTGTAAAGCGCATCGGCCAGCGCCTCGCCCTTGCCGATGTAGCCGCTGATCTGCGCGGCGTATCCGGACGATTTGGCATGGGCGCGGGCCAGGGCGCGACCGCAAAGTCGACCGTAGGCTGCGAAAGCCTCTGCATCAAATGTTTCGAGTTCGGCCGAAACCTTCATGTCGCGTAACTGACGCACGTAAAAGTGACGACCGCTGGGGCCGGTGGTCCAGCCAAGGAACAGATCGCTGGCCGATTGCATCAAGCGCTGACCGTCGACCACGCGCTGCCCCTCATGGCGGACCCGCGACTTGGCTTTCACGTAATCGGCGAGTACGGAACGGCGTGCTTCCTTGAATTGCAGGAACAGCGGGAATTCCTGTTCGTCGGTCAACAGCGCCACCATGCAACGGGTGCCGACACTGCCGACACCCACCACTTTGAACGTCATGTCTTGAGCGGTGAAGCGTGACAACAATTCACGACGGTCGGCTTGCAGCGTGCCGCGGTAGTCGCGCATGAACGTGTCGAACAACGGTCGCCAGTCAGACAGTCGCAACCAGTCATCGTCGGCATCCAACAACGTGGTGTTGTTGTGCAGGTGAAAGATTTCCGGCAAATCATCGCGAATGATCAGGCGACCGTGGTTATCGCGCTCGCTGATTTTCGGCAGCAGTTCGGCATGGGTACGATGTTCGGCTTTGTCGATGGCACGTTGCACGTGTTCCAGAGTGTTTTTGCTCGCCTGTTCACGCAAATCGCCGTAGGTGATGGCCTCGTACCAGGTCTCCAGGGTGCTTTGTTCGGCGCACTCGAGCATGGTCTCCTGATAGGCCCCCAGCAGCTCATGACAGATCGAATCTTCGACCGATTTGCCGTGGCGCAAGTCGCGGGCGGCCACCACAAAACTTGTGGCCAGACGCTTTACATCCCACTCCCATGGCCCTGGATGAACTTCATCAAAGTCATTGACGCTGAACAGCAGGTTGCGTTCGGGTGTGGCGAAACCACCGAAGTTCATCAGGTGACTATCACCACAGATCGGCGAGACCAATCCCATATCAGGCGTGTCTGCCAGATCATGCGCCTGCAACAGCGCGTTGCCACGGTAAAAGGTGAACGGCGACTCCAGCATGCGCCCGTAACGCAACTCGACCAGCGACTTGATCCGCCCCTCACTCGATGCCTTGATCAGCGGAATCGGATCGCGCTTGGCTTTGCCCGACGTCGCGTGGGCACTGCGGGGGCATTTCTTGCGCGCATCTCTGCCTTGTTTGAAGCGGTCTTTGAGGAGGCTCATGTGGGCTCGTTCGGCGGGGGAGAGTGGCTTTGCCGATTGAGTGTAGAAGGGCTTTTTGCAAAATAATCATTCTGCGCTTTAGGCGCCTGTATTTTTGTTGAGTTTGCACAAAACTGCGAAATCGAAAAGCCGAGGGAGCGCATTCAGAGAATGCTCGCCGCTGTTGAGGTGGTGATTGCGCGTTATCCTCAGTATCGAGAACAGGCAACACATGTCGTCGGTGCCATTGAACAGGCTGCGGCACCATTTGCTCTGACGTTTGGCTGATTCGCGCGAGCGGGCGGGTATGTTTGTCCGAATGGATCCGATTTGTGTCGTCAATAAAATGACGGAATCGCGCTTTTATTTGCCGTACGGCGGCAAAGTAGACAAGCTATTGACAGTGTCCGTGGGATCTCCCATTATCTGCCGCGTTTTGATGGCCTTGCGCCATAAAAATGTCGGTGGTGACTGGGCAGTTCCCCATGGTTCGCAACCGCAGTACGATACAAATGCCTACACCGTCAGCGGGCTTCAAAAAGGAGCGTCCGCTTGAATCTTCAGGAAGAAATTTCATGTTCGTTGAGCGCGTACTGGTTACTGGCGGAGCGGGATTCATTGGATCGCACCTTGTAGAAGCGTTGCTGGCCAAGGGTTACAAGGTTCGAGTGCTGGATAACTTGTCGACCGGCAAAGTCAGTAACCTGCCGATGGACAATGCCAACCTGAACCTGGTGGTTGGCGATGTCGCAGACAGTGCCGCAGTGGCCCAAGCGATGCGCGATTGCAGTGCCGTCGTTCATTTGGCGGCGGTGGCTTCGGTGCAAGCGTCGGTGGATGATCCGGTCGGTACACACCAAAGCAATTTCGTCGGCACGCTCAACGTTTGTGAAAGCATGTTGAAGGCCGGTATCAAGCGCGTCGTGTTCGCCTCCAGTGCTGCCATTTACGGCAACAACGGCGAAGGTTCGGCGATCGACGAAGACACGCCAAAATCGCCACTCACACCCTATGCCAGCGACAAGTTGTCCAGTGAGCATTACCTGGACTTCTATCGCCGTGAACACGGCCTGGAGCCGGTGATCCTGCGCTTCTTCAACATCTTTGGCCCGCGCCAGGATCCGTCCTCGCCGTACTCCGGTGTGATCAGCATTTTCACCGAGCGGGCGTTGAAGCAACTGCCGGTGTCGATTTTCGGTGACGGTGAGCAGACCCGCGACTTCGTCTATGTCCTGGACCTGGTGAGCATCCTGCTGCAAGCCGTGGAGACCAGTGAGCCGCGTCCTGGAGCGGTGAACATTGGCCTCAGCCGTTCCACCAGCCTCAATGATTTGATCGCTGAACTGGGGGTTGCCACCGGCAATCCTTTGACGGTAAACAAACAGGCGCCACGTCAAGGCGACATTCGCCATTCGCGCGCCAATAATGCTCGCCTGCTCGAACGCTTTGATCTTCCGGAACCGACTTCCATCGGCAACGGTCTAGCGCAACTCATCCGCAGTTTGTAACTCGGTCGGCTTAAGCTGTCCGACGTTCAAGCAGTACTGATCCGTCATTTCAAGAGTGAGTTATGGAAATCGTTTTTCGCAGGACGCGTGTCCGCTCGGTCGCCAAGCGACTGTTAGCCGCTCTGGCGCTGTGTGTGAGTGGCCCCGCCGTGCAAGCCGCGGTATTGACGCCTCCCTCAAGCGTGACTTTCTGGTATGCCGACGAGCCGCCGATCTCTGAGCTGGCGCAGTTTGACTGGGCTGTCGTCGAACCCGGGCACATGACGGCCAACGATGTCAAAACGTTGCGCAAGCTGGGCAGCGAACCGTTTGCCTATATGTCTGTGGGCGAGTTCGACGGTTCAAAAGCGGATATCTCCAAGGCTGGCCTGGACAAGGCTGTCTCTCCGGTGCGAAACGACTCGTGGAACAGCCAGGTCATGGACCTCACGGCACCGGCCTGGCGCGAACATTTGCTCGGCCGTGCCAGGCAGCTGCAAGCCCAGGGCTATGGCGGACTTTTTCTCGATACTCTCGACAGTTTCACTCTACTGCCAGAGGCATCACGTGAAGCCCAGCGTGCCGGCCTTGCCAGTTTTCTGCGGGAACTGCACAAGCAGCAGCCAAAGCTGAAGCTGTTTTTCAATCGTGGCTTTGAAGTGCTCCCGGAGCTTGACGGCGTGGCTGCAGCGGTAGCTTTCGAGTCGCTCTACGCTGGTTGGGACGCATCCGCCAAACGATACCGTCCAGTGCCGGAGGCGGACCGCCAATGGCTGCTGGGCCAGTTGCAACCGTTGCGTGCCAAAGGGATTCCACTGGTGGCGATCGACTATTTGCCACCGGAACGACGCGAAGAGGCCCGCAAGCTGGCCAAGCGTTTGCGCGATGAAGGTTTCATTCCTTTCATCAGCACCCCGGAACTGAATTCGATGGGCATCAGCAACATCGAAGTGCAGCCGCGGCGTGTCGCGTTGGTTTACGACCCGCGCGAAGGTGACCTGGCCAACAACGCCGGTCACACCTATCTGGGCGGGCTGCTCGAATACCTGGGTTATCGCGTTGACTACCTGCCTGCCAGCAGCTCCATGCCGGATTATCGCTTCAGTGGCTTGTATGCCGGTGTGATTACGTGGATGACCAGCGGTTCGCCGCAAGATGCTCCGGCATTCAACCGTTTCATCAGCGCACGTCTGGACGAGCAGGTACCGGTGGTATTTTTCTCCGGCCTGCCGGTTGAAGACCAGGTTCTGCTCAAGCGCATGGGCCTGAAGCGAGAAGCCCCGCCGGGTACCCAAGCACTGACAGTGACTCATCAAGACAAGGCGCTGCTCGGCGCTTTTGAAGCACCGGTGCAGCCCCGATCCCGTGACCTGACGGCGGTCTCGGTATTGCCCAAGGGGCCGACACCGGCACTTTCGCTGAGCAATGCTGCAGGGCAAACCTTCGACCCGGTCGTCATTGGCGATTGGGGCGGACTGGCGTTGGCACCCTACATTCTTGAGGTGAACAACGAGCGCAGTCGCTGGATTCTCGACCCCTTCGCCTTCCTCAAGGCAAGCCTGCGTCTGCCTGAGCAACCACGGCCGGACACCACCACAGAAAACGGCCGTCGAATCGCCACCGTACACATCGACGGCGATGGCTTTCCCTCCCGCGCCGAAGTGCGTGGCACGCCATATGCCGGCCGTCACACGCTGGATGACTACATCAAGCCCAACCCGTTCCTGACGTCGGTGTCGATCGTCGAGGGTGAAATTTCGCCACGTGGCATGTTCCCGCACCTGGCACGCGAACTGGAGCCCATCGCCCGCGAGATCTTCGCCAATCCGAAAGTCGAAGTGGCCACCCACACCTTCAGCCATCCGTTTTTCATGCAGCCGGAAAAGGCCACTAAACGTGAGAATTTCAAACCGGAATATGGTTTGAACATGGCTATTGCGGGCTACGACAAAATTGATTTTTATCGCGAGGTTGTCGGTTCCCGCGACTACATCAACCAGCAGCTCACCACTCCGGAAAAACCGGTGAAAATGGTGTTCTGGCCAGGTGACGCCTTGCCTTCGGCAGCCACGCTGAAGATTGCCTACGATGCCGGTCTGAAAAACGTCAACGGCGCGGAAACGATGATGACCAAGGCCGATCCGTCGCTGACCGGGTTGAACCCGCTACTGCGCCCTACCGAGGGCGGTTTGCAGTACTACGCGCCGATCATCAACGAGAACCTCTACACCAACCTGTGGAAAGGTCCGTATTACGGTTTCCGCGAAGTGATCGACACCTTCGAGCTGACCGACAGCCCGCGCCGCCTGCGTGGCCTGCACCTTTACTACCACTTTTATTCAAGCACCAAGCAGGCTTCGATCAAGGCCATGCACGAGATCTACGGCTACATGCGCGACCAGCAGCCGATGTCGCTGTGGATGAGCGACTACATCGATCGATTGCACGGCTTGTATCAGGCCAGCCTGGCGCGGACCGCCGATGGCAACTGGCAGATTCGCGGCATGGATGCATTGCGCACCGTGCGCCTGGACCCGCAAATGGGCTGGCCGGATTTGCTGCGATCGCAAGGCATTGCCGGTGTTCGAGACATACCGCAAGGGCGCTATGTGGCACTGAGCAGCGACCGAGCACTGCTGGTGCTGCGACCTGATCGGGACAGCCGCCCGGCATTGGAGGAAGCCAATTTGCCTCTGCTGAGTTGGCAGTACCTGGATGATCAACGTGTGAGTTTTTCGTTTGCCGGGCAGTTTGATCTGACCTTCTCGGTACGGTCGGCGAGTGCCTGCCGGGTCGAAGTGGATGGACAGCGTTTTGCAGGCAAGGCATCGGCCGGTCTGTGGACTTTTCAATTACCAATGAAGCAGGTGAGTAATGGTCAGCTCTTCTGCAACTAATTCTTCAGCGAGCAAAAACAGCCGCCTGCTCAACCCGTGGGCGCTGGCGGTGGTGGCGGTTGCCGTGGGCGGTCTGCTGTGGGCAACCTTCCAGCGTGAAGAAGTATTCCAGCCTGACGGCCGCGAGCCGGATGCGGTTTCCGCCAACTATGCCGAACTGCTGCTGACCGCTCACCCGGAAGACGATCACCTGCGTCTGCAACTGGTCGACCTGTTGATTCGCCTCGGTGATTACACCAAGGCCCGCCAGCATCTGGAGAATTGGCCCAAGCCGAACCTGCAATTGCAGGCGTATTACCGGCTCGAACTGGATGCGCTGGAAGCGGCCAAGGACAGTGACCTGATCACCCAGCAGGCCTTGGTCGAGCGTCTGAAAAGCTTCGATCACCGGATGCTGCCATTGCCGCAATTGCAGAACCTGGCCAAGCTCGCACTGACCTTGCAGGCACCGGCGTTTGCCGCCAGTGTCTATGAAGAAATTGCTGCTCGCGACCCGCAGCAGCGCAGCGCGGCGCTCAAGTCCGCTGCGCAATGGTATCTGGCGGGCGAGCAACCGGGGCGCGCCGCAGAAATCTATCTGCAGTTGAGAAAGGATACTGATCAGGCGGGCGAGCGTCGTGAGTATGCCCAGTTGGCCTACAACAGCCTGTTGGCTTCCGGTCAGGGCGACCAGGCTGCGCAGGTGCTTGAAGATGAAATCGACTCGCTGATCAACCCGCAAACCGACTCGGCCTGGGTCCAGCAGGGCGTCGATGTGGCCGTCGCCAGCAAGCGCTTCGATCTGGCGCAGCGCTTCCTGCAACAGTGGCGCATCCTGCAACCGGACAACCCGCAGATCCTGCAGAAGGATTTCAGCATGCGTCTGGCCCTCGGCGATTTGCCGGGCGCCTGGGAAAGTGGCCAGCAACTGCTCGAAAAACATCCCGAAGATGTGCAGTTGCTTGAGCAGATGGCCCACCTCGGCGAATGGCAGGGTGAAAACGAAGCGGCGCTCGGTTACTGGATTCGTCTGTTGAAGCTGCGCGAAAGTGCGCAAACCCGTGAGCACGCCTGGCGCCTGGCCAGCCAGCAGTTCGACTTCGACCGCTCGATTCCGTTGCTTGCCGAGATCATGGAGCAGCGTGCGCTGACCGACATCGAACTCGATGCGCTGATCTACGGTCACGAATCGCGGGGTACGCCAAAAGAGGCTGAAGCCTGGCTGCGCACGTATTTGCGCAAGTACCCCAAGCATCGCCTGGCCTGGACGCGCCTGCTGCAAAACCTGGAAAACACCGGGCAATATGCAGCCAAGGCCAACGTTTACAAGGACTACTCGAAACGTTTTGCGCTGACCACCACCGAGCGCGTCGATTGGGTCGATACCTATCTCAAGTTGTTCGATAACACGTCGGCATGGCAAGTGTTGCAAGTCGATAACCGCACCATCACTGATCCGAACTACTGGCGCTCCCGGGCCTCGCTGGCCTGGGACCTGGAACGGGACGATGAATTGCAGGTGTCGCTCGAGAAGCTGTTGAAGCTCAAGGGCTCGCTCAACAGCGGCGACGAGAGTCAGTTGATCACCCTTTATCGAACCAGCAATCCACAGCGCGCTCTGCAGTTGATGGTCGCCAGCTGGCAACGCAGCCACGACCAGCAGCGTTTGGTCGAGGCCTTGCAGCAAGCCCAGGAATTGCAGGACTGGCCGCAAGTGGAGTCGCTGCTCAAGGACGCCGAGCAATACCCTGATGCCTATGGCCAGTCTCAAGTGTTGGCAGTACGCGGTGCATTGGCAGTGCAGAAGGGCCAGACCGACGAAGCGCTGCGCCTGTATCAGGAAGGCCTCGCGCGGTTCCCTGACGACAACCTGTTCCGCGAGCGCCTGATGTGGCTCTACGTCGATCAGGGCAACACCGCCGCACTCAAGCCTTTGCTGAGCCAATGGAAAGCCCGGGCGCGCGAAGACCGTCTGCTGTGGCTGCCATTCGCCAGCGCCAGTCAGATGCTCGGCCGCGACAGCGAAGCGTTGGCCTGGTATCGCATGTACCTCAAGAGCAGTCCTCAGGACTGGCTGGTGCAAGCGGCCTACGCCGATGCGCTGGACAGTGCCGGCTATAAGGATGCGGCCCAGCGTCTGCGCTTGAAGCTGCTGCGCAGCCCCGAAGGCGAAAATCTGCAGCCGTCGTCTCAACGCTACGGCACCTGGTTGCGTTTGATGGCCAGCAGCTATTCACCGAAAAAGGCCCAGCAGGAAGTCCTGAAATGGAAGGACGGCTCGCCGGCGATGTTGCAACTGTGGTTTGAGCGTTTGCTGGCGCGTCTTGATGCGACCAATCAGGAATCGCAAAAAGACCAATGGCTGGCTTGGGCGCGCAGTCAGGGCCTGAAGGTCGAGCGTTATGAGCAGATTCAGGAAGCTCTGCGCAGCCGCAACAAGGCGCAGGTCGAAACGTTGTTGGCCAGCAGCGACCTCAACCCGGCGCAACGCGCTCAGGCCCTCAGTCGTCTGGGTCGCCTGAATGAAGCCCTCGACACCAGCCTGACGGCGCTCGGTGATGAGCAGCCGGAAGCGGTGCGCGAACAGCTGCGCCGCCAGGCTGTGGAGATCCACGAACGCACGCCGCAAGGTGCGCAGTTGTCGTGGCATGAACAGGACTTCGGCGGCCTGGAGTTCAACGCGCCACGCCTGGAGATTGCGCACAACCTGGGCGATAAGTGGTACGCCGATCTTGAGCTGGAGCAGGGCGACTACAGTGGTGACGAAATCGAATCATCGCGCATCGGCGAGGAGCGTAACGCCGCCCTGACCCTGCAACGTGCGGTCGAGGACGGCAGCTATAAACTGTTCGCCGATACCAGCCAGCGCAGCGATGACGACCGCAACGGCCTGGGCCTGTCCCGGACCTGGCAGCTGGGTGTGAGCGATGAACTGGAAACCGGCGTCGACTGGCATCGCAAGAACGAAGACAGCGGCTTGATGCGCGCCTTCGGCCAACAGGACCGCGTGTATCTGGGTGGCCGCCATAGTTTGACAGCCCGCGATCAGGTCAGTTGGGAAGTCGCGCAGCGGTCGTTTTCCACCCGGGCCGGTGACGATCTGGGCGATGGCCATGCGCTGAAAATGGAGTACAACCACACGCTGGAATTCGCCGGTCCCAACTGGACCGTGCGCAGCGGTGTCGACTACCAGAAGAATCGGGTCAAGGATAAGTCGCTGGATTACCTGTCGACTAACTTTGGTGGCCCGGTCATCAGAGCCGCGCCTGTGCAGACGTTCGACCCTGATACCGGTTTGCCCGACCCGATCAATCCACTGGATATCGAGACCGTCACCGCCAGCGACCTGCTGCAAAGTCGCTATGGCCAACTGTATGTCGGCAGCTCCTGGCGTCGCGGCATACCTGGCGCGCTGGTGCGGACCAGGCCGCAGTACACCTGGCTGGTTGACCTGACGGCAGGCTGGCAATGGACCGATCAAACATTCAACTACGGCATTAATACCGGGATCGGTGTTGAAGTGCTGGGTGACGACGAACTGGCCCTGACCTTCGGCTACCAATCCGCGCCACAAGGCGGGGACGGCAAGGCCGGCGGAACACTGGGTGTGAGCTACGGCGTGCGTTTCGGACGCTGATCATGGAATTTCTACGGGAGAAAAACGTATGCAAGCAATTCGTAATCTGAGCCTGGCGCTGGCGGTCCTGGTCGTCGCCGGTTGTGCCAGTTTCACCGACGAAAGCAGCCCGAGCCTGCCGCGCACTGCGCAGTGGGGCATCGTGCCGATGGTCAACTATTCGCAGACGCCGCAGGCCGGTGAACGCAGCGAGCAAATCCTGCTCAGCGTCCTCAGCAGCCATGGCTTGCAACCACGGGTTTACCCGGCCAGCACTCAGGGTGAGCAAGCGCTGATGGACGATAACGAGCGTCTGGCCGGTGCCCTGGATTGGGCGCGTGAGCAGAAGCTCGATTACGTGGTCGCCGGTAGCGTCGAAGAGTGGCAGTACAAGAATGGCCTGGACGGCGAACCGGCGGTGGGCATCAGCCTGCGCGTGCTGGATGCCGACAGCGGCCGGGTGCTCTGGAGCAAAAGCGGCGCGCGTGCCGGTTGGTCTCGTGAAAGCCTCGCGGGTACCGCGCAAAAGGTGCTCGACAAACTTGTTGGCGCCCTTACGTTCGAGTGATCGCAATGAATTCTCCACACATGGATTACAGCCTGGCGCCTCGCGCCAGCGGCCCGGTGTCTTGGCTGGAAACGTTCCTGGTAACCGGCCTGGTCATTGGCCTCGGCCTCTGGTTGACCCCGGACGACCCGATGCAGATGCACGGCGGGTTCCCTTGGCCGATTCTGGCGCCGCTGCTGTTGGGTGTGCGTTACGGTTTTGTGCGCGGTCTGCTCAGCGCCGGTTTGTTGGTTCTGGCCGTTTTCGCCCTGCGCTACAGCGGCCATGCCGGCTATGCGCAGCTTGAGCCGTCGTGGATAGTCGGCGTGCTGGTATGCGGCATGCTGGTGGGCGAGGTGCGCGATCTGTGGGAGCGACGCCTGGAGCGTCTGCAGATGGCCAACGATTATCGTCAGTACCGTCTCGATGAGTTCACCCGTGCGCATCAGATTTTGCGGGTCTCCCATGACCGCCTGGAACAGCGCGTGGCGGGTAGCGACCAGAGCTTGCGCAGCTCGCTGCTGGGCCTGCGCGAAAAACTGCGGGTGATGCCCGAGCATGGCGATGCCCTGGCGGCATTGGCCGACCCGATCGTTGCCGTGCTTGGACAGTACGGCGCGCTGCGGGTGGCCGGGTTGTATCGAGTCGACGAGCGCGGTGAGCGAGTGTTGCCGGCGCCGCTGGCAACCATCGGCGTCATGGGCTCGCTGGACACCGAGGACGGACTGGTCAAGTTGTGCCTGGAGCGCGGTGAGTTGGTCAGCGTGCGTCAGGAGTTGATCGATGCCGGTGGCTCGGCGCAATTCTCGTCGCTGCAGGCCTGCATTCCGTTGATCGATGCCGAAGGGCGTCTGCTGGCGGTGCTGGCGGTGCGACAGATGCCGTTCTTTGCCTTCCAGGATCGCACGCTGAGCCTGCTGGCGCTGTTGGCCGGTCACATCGCCGACCTGCTGTTGCGTGACGTGCAAGTGCTGCAATTGGTCGATGCCGACGCGCAGCACTTCACACTGCAACTCAAGCGTTCACTGGTCGACGTCGAACAGCACCAGTTGTCTGCCGGACTGTTCGCCTTCGAAATGACCCGGTCCAACGAAGAACTGACGCGCCTGCTGGAACGCAGCCAGCGCGGTCTGGATTTGCACTTGCCGCTGCGCAACAACCGCGATCACCAGTTGCTGCTGGTGCTCTTGCCGTTGACCAGTCCGCAAGGCACCGAGGGCTATCTGTCGCGTATCAACCTGCTGGTGCATGAACACTTCGGCATTGAAAGTGACTTGGACAGCCTCGGCGTGCGGGTCATGCCGTTCAACCTGGAGCCTGATGATCACAACGGGCTGCGTAACTTCCTGTTCAACGAGTGTGGTCTGAATGATCAGCAAGTGGCTGTTTAGCGGAGCCTTGTTGTTAGAGGCGGGCAGTTGGGCCAGTTTGTGGGTCGACGCGCCCGAGGCGCACCAATTGCTGGTGTTCACCCTCACTCACGGTTTGGCCAGCGTGCTGTTGTGTGGCGCGGTCTGGTTGCTGTTGCCGGCGCGTTACCGTTCGCCCCTGCCGTGGAGCCCGCTGTTCATTTTCAGCCTGGCGTTCTTCGTGCCGGTGCTCGGGACCGTGGGCGTGGTCGCGGCGATCTTCCCGGCGCTGTACCTGCCACGCAAACGCGACAAGCAGGCCTGGCAAGCGGTGGGCATTCCGAGCCTGCCGTATCGGGCGCAGATGCAATTGCATTCGCCGATCTTCGCCGATGGCGGTTTGCAGGATGTCTTGCGTCATGCACCGGATCCGGATCAACGTCTGGCTGCATTGCTGGCCACCAAACGCATGCCTGGCAAGGAAGCGGTGCCGATTCTCAAACTGGCACTGGGCGACCCGAGCGACGATGTGCGGCTGCTGGCCTACTCAATGCTCGACAAGCAGGAAAGCGACATCAACCTGCGTATCCAGATTGCCCTCGGCCAACTGCACGGCGCCTCGACCAAGGCCGCCGGTGTGCTGCATGGCACCCTGGCGCGTTGGTATTGGGAGCTGGCGTACCTGGGGCTGGCGCAGGGCAGCGTGCTCGAACACGTCCTCAACCAGGCCAGCGAACATGCCGAACAAGGTCTGCAGGCGGGTGAGGGCGGTGAGCTGTTTTTGTTGGCCGGGCGTATTGCCCTGGAACGCGGCGACATCGAGCGCGCCGAAGTGTTGCTGACCCAGGCCCAGGAAAACGGCATGGGCGCGGCGCAGATTCTGCCGTTCCACGCCGAACTGGCTTTCGAGGCCGGTCGCTACCATGAAATTCCGGGGTTGCTTGCAAGCCTTCCCGAGAAAACCCGCCAGCGACCCCCCTTCGCTGATCTGGTGAGGAGCTGGACATGAGTCACAAGGAAGAGGCGCCGATCGCCGACATCTGCCTGCTGCTCGAAGGTACCTGGCCTTATGTGCGTGGCGGCGTGTCGAGCTGGATTCACCAGATGATCCTCGGCCTGCCGGAGCTGACGTTCTCGGTAATGTTCATCGGCGGGCAACGTTCAGCCTATCCCGAACGCCGCTATCAAGTACCGTCGAACGTGCTGCACATCGAGGAAGTGTTCCTCGAGGACGCGACCCATACGACAAATACCCGGGGCACGCCGCGCGAGGCCGACCTGCAAACACTGGAAGACCTGTATCGCTTCCTGCATCACCCGGACGCGCCCGAGCCCGCACTGGGCGAAAACCTGCTCGAGTGTATCGCGCAAGGCCACTTGACCCTCGACGACGTGCTGCGCAGCCGTGCCAGTTGGGAGGCGTTGAGCGAAGGCTATCGCCTGCATTGCGCCGACCCGTCGTTCATCAACTATTTCTGGACCCTGCGTTCGATGCAGTCACCGTTGCTGATGCTCGCCGAGTCATCGCGCCGGATGCCGCGGGCGCGGGTGCTGCATTCGATTTCCACCGGTTACGCCGGGTTGTTGGGGTGCATCCTCAAGCAGCGCTGGAACTGCACTTACCTGCTCAGCGAGCATGGGATCTACACCAAGGAACGCAAGATCGACCTGGCCCAGGCCAGCTGGATCGCCGAGAGCTCCGGCCAGGCGCTCAACCGCAGCCTTGATGCCGGCTCGGGCTATATCCGGACCTTGTGGGTGCGTTTTTTCGAGCGTATCGGCCAACTGACTTACAACAGCGCCGACAACATCATTTCGCTGTATGACGGCAACCGCCAGCGGCAAATCAAGGACGGCGCCGACCCGGTCCGTACCCAGGTCATTCCCAACGGCATCGACCTGCCGCAGTGGACCACCGCCCTCCAATCCCGTGCGCCCGGCATTGCCCCGGTGGTGGGGCTGATCGGTCGTGTGGTGCCGATCAAGGACGTGAAGACGTTCCTGCGGGCCATGCGCGGCGTGATCAGCGCCATGCCCGAGGCCGAAGGCTGGATCGTCGGCCCGGAAGAGGAAGACCCGGAATACGTCAGCGAATGCCGCAGCCTGATGGCCAGCCTGGGGCTGGAAGGCAAGGTGCATTTCCTTGGCTTCCAGCGCATCCAGGAGATCCTGCCCCAGCTCGGGCTGATGGTCCTGACCTCGATCAGCGAGGCGCAACCGCTGGTGATTCTCGAAGCCTGGGCTGCCGGTACGCCGGTGGTCAGCAGTGACGTGGGCTCGTGCCGGGAAATGATCGAAGGTGGCAGTCCAGAGGACCGCGACCTGGGCCTGGCCGGCAAAGTCGTGGCCATTGCCGACCCGCAGGCCACCAGCGTGGCCATCCTCGAACTGCTGCGCAGTCCGCAACGCTGGCAGGCGGCTCAGGCCAGCGGCTTGTTGCGGGTCAACCGTTACTACACCGAAGCCTTGATGCTGCAGCGTTATCGCGACTTGTATCAAGCCGCCATGGAGAACAGTTAAATGGCCGGGATTGGCTTCGAACTTCGCAAGATCCTGTCGCGCGATTCCTATACCGCGACCTTGCATGCCTACGTCTATGCCGGGCTGATCAGCTCCGGTCCCTGGGTGCTGTCGATCATCAGCGTGATGCTGGTGGGTATCATCAGCCTGAGCCGTGTCGTGCCCAATACGCTGGTGGGGCAGTTCCTGGTGACGGTGACCTATCTGATGGCCAGTTCGCTGATCATTACGGGCGGCTTGCAGCTGTTTTTCACCCGGTTCGTTTCCGACCGGTTGTTTGAGAACAAGCACGACCAGATCCTGCCCAACCTGGTGGGCGTGCTGTTGATGGTCACCATCGGTGCCGGTGTCCTGGGTATCGTCGTGCTGAGCGTGCTGTTCGACCAGCCGCTGATGTACCGGCTGCTGGTGCTGTCGAACTTCGTGGTGCTGTGCAATCTGTGGATGGTGATCATCTTCCTCTCGGGGATGAAAGCTTATAACCGCATCCTGCTGGTGATGCTGGTGGGCTACACACTGATGGTCATCAGTGCGTATCTGCTGAGCTTCCTGGGCATAGCGGGCCTGCTGTTGGCGTTGTTGATCGGGCACAGTACGTTGCTGTTCCTGTTTCTCTACGACATCCTGCGCGAATACCGAGCCGAGAAACTGGTGGCCTTCGATTTTCTTGACCGGCGCCACGTGTTTGTCAGCCTGCTGGTGACCGGATTTTTCTATAACTTCGGTATCTGGATCGACAAATTCATCTTCTGGTTCAACCCCGGCACCTCGAACGTTGTGATAGGTCCACTGCGGGCGTCAATCCTGTACGACTTGCCGATCTTCCTCGCCTACCTGGCTATCATTCCGGGGATGGCGGTGTTTCTGGTGCGCATCGAAACCGATTTTGCCGAGTGGTATGACCGGCTGTTCCGGGCTATCCGCGAAGGCGAGACCCTGCAGCACATCAGTTCGCTGAAGACCGAGATGACCTTGTCCATTCGCCAAGGCCTGCTGGAAATCTGCAAGGTGCAGGGGCTGACCGTGGTGCTGCTGTTCCTGTTTGCTCCGCGTCTGCTGGATTGGCTGGGCATCTCCAGCTATTACCTGCCGCTGTTCTACATTGACCTGATCGGCGTGAGCATCCAGGTGGTGTTCATGGCGTTGCTCAACGTGTTCTTCTACCTCGACAAGCGCGCCGTGGTCCTGGAGCTGTGCGTGATCTTCGCCGTGTTGAACGCCGGTTTGACGCTACTGAGCATGCACCTTGGCCCGAGCTTCTTTGGCTACGGCTTCACCCTCTCGCTGCTGGTGTGCGTGTTGTTGGGGCTGCATCGATTGTCCACAGCGCTGGAAGACCTCGAGTACGACACCTTCATGTTGTCGCGCTGAAGCATTCTGGCGGTACGAAAAAAGGCACTGTCGATTACCGGCAGTACCTTTTTTTGTCAGGCTTGAAGCTGTCGTCTACTCAGCCTCGTGACGATCTTTTGTCGTGCGGATAAGGTTGTTGCGCAGCTTCACAATGGCCTGCTGCATTTGCACGAAATCGTCAGGATCAAGACCGGTTTGCGGGAAGCCGTCCTCGCTCAGTTCTTCACGCAGTTTTCGTCCCTCTTTCGTCAGGCTGATACGCACCTGGCGTTCGTCTTCCGGGTCGCGTTGGCGCAGCAAATAACCCATCGCTTCCAGTTTTTTCAGAATCGGCGTGAGGGTGTTGGATTCAAGGAACAGCTTTTCGCCGAGGCTGCCAACGGTCTGGTCATCCTGCTCCCACAGCGCAACAAGGGTGATGAATTGCGTGTAGGTCAAGCCCATTCGTTCGAGCATGGGTTTGTAAGCCTTGCCGAAGGCAAGGTTGGAAGAATAAACCGCAAAGCACAAAAACTCGGAAAGCTTCAGGTCGAGAGCGGATGTCTTGTCAGTGGATTTCATGCGCATTCTCTCTGGGCAAGGACGGATGGGTTGCAAGTCTTGACTATACATCGCATGCGATGGTGTCGGAAGTGCTCAGACCTTGGCGTATCGTCCACTGTGACCGGTGATTGAAGCCGGTGGCCGGTCCAGCGGGAGAACAACACCCTGGCGGACCGGCCGTGGACAGCGTTACGCGGTCTGGACGTTGATGGCGACATCAATGTTGCCGCGTGTTGCCTTGGAGTACGGGCAGATGGCATCGGCGTTGTGTGCCAGTTCGGTGGCGATTTCGTGTGACAGGCCGGGCACGCGCAAGGTCAGTCGGGCTTGGAGGAAGTAGGCTGCGCCGGTCTGGCCCAGATCGACTTCGATGTCGACGGCGGTATCGGCTGGCAGCGTCACCTTTAACTGCTGCGCCGCCAGACCTACTGCGGCGATGTAGCAGGCCGACCATGCCCCGGCGAACAGTTGCTCGGCTTTCGGGTGCGGCTGCACACCGGTGAATACATGCGCTGGCGTGGCGCTGCCGGGGGACGACAATGCAATGTCGAGGCTGCCGTTATGCCCGCGCGTATTAGTGCCAGCGCTGTTCAGGGTGGTGTGGGTTTTGCCGGTGGCTAGTACTTTTTCGATCTTGCTCATGATGATGTCCTCAGGTTTTCAGTTATTAAATTCGTGTGCGCTAACATCGCATGCGATGTATTAGACGGTAATAACGCTCAGAGCAACGTCGATATTGCCGCGTGTAGCTTTGGAGTACGGGCAGATGGAGTCGGCGATATGTGCCAGTTCGGTCGCGACGTCGTGGGCCAGCCCCGGCACGCGCACGGTCAGCCGGGCTTGAAGGAAGTAAGCCGGGCCGGTCTGGCCGAGGTCGATTTCGATGTCGACGGCCAGGTCTGCCGGCAGTGCGATGTTGCGCTCTGCCGCGACCAGGCCAACCGCTGCGGTGTAGCAGGCCGACCATGCCCCGGCGAACAGTTGCTCGGCTTTCGGATGCGGTTGGGTGGCGGCAAACACATGAGCCGGCTGAGTCGAGCCGGGGGACGACAGCTCGATGTCGAGATTGCCGTTATGGCCACGCGAGATGGTGCCAGCGTTGCTCAGGGTAGTGTGGGTTTTGCCGGTGGCCAGTACTTTCTCGATCTTGCTCATGGGACGGTTCCTCCAAGGTTTGCATTCTATGCGATAACATCGCATACGATTTGTTTGATACGGTAAACGATCTATTGATTGCCTGTTGCTGTGATCCAGTTGTTGCCGTTGTGGCCATTGGAAGCGTGGAAGGTCGGATTGATCTGGGTCTGGCGGCTTCCGGTGTTCATGGCTGAATCTCCAACG
The DNA here is from genome assembly GCF_004307665.1 of Pseudomonas sp. Sample_16. Classification (NCBI taxonomy): domain Bacteria; kingdom Pseudomonadati; phylum Pseudomonadota; class Gammaproteobacteria; order Pseudomonadales; family Pseudomonadaceae; genus Pseudomonas; species Pseudomonas sp. Sample_16. The sequence continues at coordinate 44,327 of NZ_RCOB01000088.1, read as the reverse complement.
GCAATGGGCTGATGTTGTTGGTCGCTTTCGATTAGATCGTATGCGATGTGATGATAATCTGCCGAAGCCTCAACAATGTCAAAGATTATTTTCTGCCCCGACGATGAACGGTGGCACGGGCATCCTGTGAAAAACGCCAAGCGTCGCCTGGCCCATGCCGCGAGGATGCGGCGTAGAGCCTTTCGAGGATTATTGACATTGGGGGAGGAGGCTGAATTTCAGGCACAAAAAAAGACGTCCGAGGACGTCTTTTTTTGTTGAGTTGGTGGGCCGGGGTAATCTGAAACAAGTCGGTATCTAGTTGTTTTGGCTGGTAAACAAATGTTTGGTCAACTTGCTTGGATTACCAGTTGGAACGCTGTGTGGACTGGATTCCGATGGACGGTGCTTTTTCAGCTCCGCCCCCTAAAACGAATCGGAGCCGAATCTATCAAGCAGATGGTCGCGCTGTTGATTGTTGCCCTTGGGCTCGCAGGTCAGTGGCTCATAGGCTCCGTACGAGAAGAGGTGTCGCAAAAACCGCATGGAACAAGCCAGCGATACCCTAGCTGCATAGCTTTTCGCGAGCTTGTCCAAGCGTGTCACGATCCGGCGGTTCTCCTTCTCCCAGCCAGACATGCGCTCGATGATGTTGCGCTGTCGATACTTGGGCCAGATCAAACAGTCTGGCTATGCTGTTACTGCCGCCAGTAGTAGCCCGAACACTCATGCTGAAGTGCGTCAGGAAAGTCCCAATTCCTGACCAGAAAGCGCTCAGAACCTTCCATTGCGTAGTCGATATGCACGCGGTTCAGAGCTGGTTTGTGAGCAGCGACTAAGATCGACTCTACGAAACGGATTTCTTGTGGCATGAGTTTCTGGTTGCAGTCTGGGGTGCCAAGTGCGACGGACAGGTTGGCGTGGTACCAAAATCGCCCTTTTAGGTGTTCACCGAGCCGATCTCGAAAGGACCTGCCACTCTCCGTCTCCTTCGTTCCGCCGATGTACAGAAGCACGTCAGGGCCGTAAACGGGATGGCGCCCATAGACGCAATAGAACCCGCTTCCATCCATATCGCCGTTCCCAGGAGGGATGTACGTCTGCTTTTGGGCGTCATATTGGAGCTTGGTCCGTTCGGTCCAGTAAATATCGACAATGGTCAACTCGGTCATGAGGCTATCTCGGTAGATTGCAGCTGCATCGGGATCTCGCTTGCAAGGGGCGCGGGTTTTCCAATCTGGATCAGGCCGACATGTGAGAGGATCTAACAGAGCAACTCCCCCGGGGTACAATCGCCGCTGACGCGGATGCGCCTCCAGATCGACGGATTGAGTTGCATCTGCTCCAGTTAGATGTGCAGGGTGTAGAGAATCGGCGGCGTGACCACGTATTTACCTTTGCTCAGTGGTACAGCCAAGGCTGCAGCTCATCCAGGTTGGCGACGACAATCTGCTGCGCTGTCGCCTTGGCATGCACTTTGGTGGGGTCGATCTGATAGCGCTGCAGCACGTATTGCACTAGTGAGCCACGGGTTTCGATTGGCAGTCGGCCATCCCGCATGCCGTAGTCGGCCTCGATGATGGCGCGTTGTTCCGGTTTCAGACGCGAGTCGGGTTCGATGATCACCTGCAGCAAGGTGGTCCAGCCCGGATCACTCTCGCGGCCGTGGTCTGTAGGATCATCCATCAGATCCGGTATGCCGCGGAATCGGCTCAGAACGAAGTCGCGATAATCCCGATTCTTCTCGCAATAGGCCCGCACGTGCCAGCGCATTCCGGTGTAAACCAAGGTGTGCGGGGCGATCAGGCGAGTTTCGCCACCGGGGCTGGTGAAGGACACATACTCGCACTCCAGGCGCAGACCATCCCGGCAGGCTTTTAGCAGCGGACGCAGCACTTCCGGCCGTACCGAGCGATCCGGCACTGCCAATACCTCTGTGTGTGCATAAGCAAGTGCCAGACCCTCGATGTGTGGGGCGCGCTCATGGTTCTGGTTGAGAAGGTGCAGATAGGCACTGGCGCTGTCGTCGATGAACAGCGGTTGGAAGCGGCGGCTTGGGACGTATCCCTTCAAATGCTTGTCATATTCGAGGTTCTTCGGCGCATGTTCGTTGATGTAGGTGTTGATGTCCTTCGACGCTTGTTGACGGCTGATGCCGAAGCTCTGCATCAGGTGATTGGTGGTCAGGCGGCCTTCCCACCAGACCACTGTCTCGATCAGACGATAGCGCAGTGCTAGATCCCAACGTATGGACTCGATCGACTGCTTGCGTTTCATGGTCCCTCCATCTGTTCGAAAACTTTACCTGTACAGGTAAACACTCTAGATGAGTCGCTAAAGATTACATATCGTGATTGCCGAACTCAATCAAAGGCTTGCATAGTGCGGAGTGGCCGCTTGATCGCAGCAGTACGGGCGCTTGATCAGAATGGAGCGGGAGGCCTAGCGGATGCATCCTCACGAAGGAGGGCGTTTTTCATTGAGCCCGGCCGTAATTTCTTGAATGTTTACAGCTCTACAAGGAAGTCCAATGTCATCTGTCATTTATCGCTACCTTGACAAGATTCAATCTAGGCAGCCCATCAATTTTGATGCACTGATTGCCAAGCTTTTAGCCGCTGGCGTGGCACGTGCAGATATCAGTCGAATATTTTTTTCCAAGAAGCTTAAAAAAAATAGTTATCACGTCGAAGTGCTTCTTTCGGCTGCATTCGATGAGCTCTTGATGAGGTTCAGGCCTTCTGATGTTGGGGGGCGAGTCGGTGCTGCTATAGACGGCAACAGTCATCGAATTGGTGTCTCCGAGTCGCTACTGATGTTTCGCTCTTTTCAGCACCGGCATCCGGCTGTTGCGGTGACTGAGGCTGGGTCTTGGGTGCTGCCGCGCGTGTTGGGCAAGGTGGGAGTTATTGTCGAGAATCTGGAGAACTTCCTTCGAGTCGATGAAACGCTGCCATTCATTGCTGAAATTTTGGCTGTTACTGCTAGTGATATTGAGTTGATTTCCGGTTCGGGCAACCAGGTGACTAACAGGCTGAATGCAAAAATGTTAGGTCAGTTCGATAGGCTGTATTGCTTGTTTGATGTGGACATTGGGGGGCTACGGATGTTCGCTTCCTTGACCACCTTGCTGCACGACAAGCCCCCTGTATTCCTTGTGCCGCCTGACGTGAGAGAGCGCCTGGCTCAGTCAAAGTACGCGTTGACTGATCAGCAACGCCAAGAGGTAATTAAGTATCAGGGGTTATCACCTGAAACAGATCAATTGATCCAGTTTATGCGTGAGACTAGCAAAGTACTTGAGCAAGAAACCTACTTGGGTCAGTAGTATTTGGGGAGCGGCCATGAGCATTGAATCTATGTTTCACGAAACCTTTAAAATGAAGCAGATCGTTTTGATAAATAGCGGGGCATACTGCTATACGAAGGTTCGTATCGACCAACACACAGCCTTGCTCGGCGATAATAATAAGGGTAAGACTTCAATGCTCAATGCATTGAAGTTCTTTCTTTTGCCCGAAGAAAACCTCCACGATTGTGAGAGAAAGTTTGGATTCAAAAGCACAAAAGGCTATTACGGTCGAGATGCGACTTTTGGATTTTATTTTCCCGAGCGAAACTCCTTCATGGTTCTTGAAGCGGAAAACCCGCATGGTCCGTTTTGTATCATCCTTAACGTGGGAACCAAGCAATACAGCTATGAGCGTACTGCTGTGCCAGTGCAATATTCGGAAATCGAGCACCTGTTCTGGAATCATGAATCTAGCCTCAATGGAGGGATGGGCGCACCAATTGAAGAGTTGTCGAGATCACAGATTGAACTGCCCCTGAAAAGGCTAGGCGCTGTTGTGATCAAGGATGTAGCTAATATCAAGGAGCGAATTTACAAGCACCAGCCGACACGCCCTGATGCCGGACGCTTTTGTCTGCTGCCGCTCAAGAGTGGGGGGGGGCAGGCTCGCGAGATTGATGCCTGGAAGCGCCTGATCCACCTGGCCTTTGACATTGCAGCCAAAGACAAACGTACTCTGCCGGACACCATCGCCACGATTATTGAAGGCAGAAAGGATCGTACTGAGGCTGAGCTGAACGTCAACCTCATCGAAATTCTGTCGCGCTATGAAACCCTGAGCTCGGTAAAAAATCGGCTCCAGATGATTCGTAACGGACAGCCGTACTGGGACCGTTTCAATCAAGGCTTCGCAGATTTTTATGCTCAAAGTTCGGATCTGATGAACTTATTGTGTGACGTTGAGCAGAGCATCAACGAGCAGGGCTCTGCCTACCTCGACGTTCGCATGCAGTGCTCTGCGAACTACAGTGCGGTCAAAGAAGGTGCTGACCATCAGCGTGAGCAGGCGATTAGCAAAAATACCCAGCTCAAGGAGCTAAAAGGCGCAATCGGCGAGATTAGGAAGAACTACGACCGGATCAAGAAGGATTCCATCGACCTCTCAACGGCAATGCATGGCTACGCGTCTATGACCCCGGAAGAGATTGCTGCGGCACTGGCGGCGCAGGTCGAGGAGGATCGAGCCGACATTAAGGCTCTGAAGGACGATGGCGAGTTTCGCCGTGAGTTCGAGCAGTTAACGCGCGAGATCAACAAAGGCAGCCAGAAGGTCAAAGACCTTGAAATCCTTATTGAAGGTGCGAGGCCATCACTCCTGGATCTGGATCAGATCCCCAGCCGCACAGCGGACATCCTCTACTCGCTGAACCAGGAGGTCTTCACCGGCGAGTGCCCACCATTGCTCGAGGGCAATATTGAGACGATCAGTGATTTCACCGCGCTGTTTAATGAGCTGGATGGCTCGCTCACGTTTCTGAGCAGTCCGACTCCAGTCCCGGTTAAACACTACGATGCTGGAAAGCTGCTACAGAGCCGTAAGGACGAATTGGCATCTGTTGGAAAGCGCCTTATCCAGCAAAAGCGCCGCGCCAATGATCTTGCCAATAAGACGAAAATGTCAGTCGAGCAGATCGAAGCCACTATTGCTGCTAAGCAGGCTCAGATCGAGAAGGATGAACGCAACATTGCTCTTCTGAAACGCCATGAGTTCATTGAACAGGAGTTCGTGCGGCTTGGGCAGGAGCACGGCGAGTCCACCGAGCAGTACGCAATTCTTGAGGCTCGTTGTCTTGAGCTCAACCAGCAGCTCGACGAGGCCAACAGTCTGGTTGATCAGGCCAGGACGGCATTAGAGGCCGCCAAGGAGCGTGAACAATCCATGCTCCGCTGGGGTAGGACAGTCAACGACATCCTGCATTCCCGTCTGGAGTACTTGAATACCGGTTACCAGCGTGCAGAGCGGCAGGAGATCGTGGTCACTCAGGATTTGATGGATACCATCGAAAGTCGCAGCCAAGCCACCACCCGTAGTTTTAACCAGATCAAGTTGCTGGTATCCGATCTGTTGGATGTGGTGGCTCTTGACGATGATGCCGAGCATGCCCATCGCAGCGCCATCAGCCTAGAAACGCTAACCAATTTGCATGAGAAGTACCGGGTTCTTTACGGTCGTCTCGATATGGAGGAGAGCAACCATTTCAACCAAGTGGTTCAGCATAACGACGACACGATGATCCAGATTCAGTCGATCAGGCACGCGCGCACCCTGATCAGCACCTTTATCAAGGAGATCGAGAATCACCTGTCGTCAATCAAGGTATCCAACCTCACGGCTGTGGCTATCGACTGCAAGCTCCATCCCCAGTTTGATGAGTTGCTGAAGACCGTAGATTCGGTGAATCTGACCGGTGGTGAGCTACCACCACAAGTCCTCTACGACCGTCTGGGGAGTTTCTGCACTCAGTTCGTCGAGTCCGATCAGCGTCGCGATGCCACCCTAAACATGGCTCGCCTGATTGTCAGCGTCGATTACCGCGTCAAGCTTCACGGCAGTGACGAGTTCACTGTAGAAGCGCAATCAACCGGCACTTCAGTGATGATTAACTGCCGCCTGCTGGCTTTCCTGCTCAAAGAGTTGCTGCAAGCCGACACCAAGGTCAGCTTGCCGCTGTTCATCGATGAGCTATCCAATCTTGATGATAAGAATCTGCGCTCTGCCCGCGACATTGCCGACGCGGATGGCTTCTGTGTGTTCGGGGCCACGCCTGGCCTGACCTCCGGTATCAGCAAAGTGCTGGGCAACTACATGAATCTCGACTACTTCAACGCAACTGACCAGTCCTACAGCCCGAACCGGACGATTCTTTATACCGGAGTAAGTGAGTCATTGATCGCCCTGGAGTGCCTTGAGGCTGTCGAGCCGGATCTTGCTGCCGAAATGGAAGAGTAGAGGATCTGATGGTCGTCAAAACAGACGTTGCACTGATCAACATGATCCAGAACAAGGGGGTTTTCCTTGATCTGATTGACCACATGGATAAAGTTGGTGAAGGCGAGGAAGTACGCATTGTCATGTACCAGCAGAAGTTACGCGCCCTGCTGGACTCTGTAGCACCGTTACCTAATACGCGGGTTTTACGTGAGGTGCCGGCCGAGCGGCGCAAACTAGAAAGTGCTCTTTGTGTTGAAAACCTTGAGCGTGTTGGTCTAGTCATTCAGGTAGACAGCGCTCGTGGCGTGATGGTTTTTGCCCCCTTCGTGATCGAGATGTTCCGTCACTTCGACGGAGCGCGTCTGCGTCATTTGAACAGTGCTGATTATGAGTTGATCCGGGCCTCGTTCAATCGACTATACGAAGTGTTTGTCACTCTGCCCTCCCTGAGCAATGAAGATATCGGTTTTCAGGAGCAGGTGAGCGTGCTGCGCAAGGAGATACGCGCTGCAACCGCCAAGATGAAGGAGTGTGTGGATGCGCTACAGGGCCGGCTCCAGCGACTCGGTGAGATCGTCGATCGGATGCGCTATGACGTAATTGATGAGGTGGCTAAGGCTCAGGAAGCCTTGGGGGAGATCAACAACATCTATTTACGCAACATCCTGCCTGCTTTGCAGTTTCTGGGGGAGCACACTGACCTGAAGGGGACTAAGCCTGCTCTTACAGCACTGACCTGCATCGGCGATCAACTGGCTCACTATGGTCACGACAAGCTGGCCAGCTCGGTTTATTACTCCGTCGAGTCGATTCGCTCATACCGGCATGACATTTCGATCATCAGCGGTTCGTTGATGCGCTATGTCCAGCAGAGTGAGGCGCACCGTCGTGCCTATGACAAGATCGAACAGGCTTGGAATCGTCTCTATGGCAGCGTGCGTGAGCTGCATGATGGGAGTTTGAAGGACAATATTTTGCCCAGCACGCATCCTGTCTTCGCCCATCTGAACACCTACTCCGGGCTGAAAATGCGAGTGTTCGAAGCAAAAGTTGAGTGGCCAGACGCTAATCAGCGCTTGGCGCTGGCAGAGCATCTGCGCGCAACGCTGCCCAACATCAAGATCAGCACCGGGAAGATTCACCAGCTCAGCGGGCAGGCCAACGAGTCGGGCGAGCTCAAGCGTCGGCGCGATGCTCGCTTGTTGGCCATCGGTAATCTGGTCGAGGAGTGGGAACCACGGCTTACCGATGACGCCCATGTCGCCATGCATGAACACCTGAAAGGCCGACTTAAAGGGTACGAGTTGACTGATCTTTTAATGTCGGTGGGCTGGCTGCGCAAGCGAGAAGGAATTCGCCTCATCCCGCACTACCATATCGGCAACCTCGCAACTGACTGCGAGAGCCTGAGGTACTACAAGCTACAAGTGGAGACTGAACATGTTTGACCACGAACCTTCGCTGCCGATTGCACAGGCCAAAGTGATTAATCGAAAGCTGTCTGTAGAGCTCTATGGTCAGCTCATGTACGGAAAGATGATCAACCGCACCGTCTTTATTGATGGTGGCTTGAAGTCAAATCCGTACTTCGAGGAGGTACTGAATAATTTCGATCACTACCGCAGTCTCTACGATCTGATTGGTTACGAGCTGGTCATGCGTGATGGCTTTGCCTACATCCGCACCAGTGATGGCACTGATGTCAGAGATGATCTAGCACGCAACATCCAAGGCCTGCTACTGGTGCTGTTTCGGGGAGTATTGGAGCTGGGGTTTACAATGGACGTGCTGCTGAAAGACTCGGCGGGTCTGTCAAACATCCATATCGAGGAAATCGGCAAGGCGGAGGATAAGGTTGAGGTTCTGATAGCGTGTGGGATGAAAAGCGGTGTGTTGATGGAGCACATTAAGAAGCTCGAAACACGCGCCGTTGCTTACCGTAACGGGAAGGGGAATTTAGTCTTATCTGAATCAGGCGCTGCTTTTTTTGATGATCTCCTCGGTGAAGGCGATCTCGACGTTTAGGGGGAGCTGACCCTAGAGAGGTACGTATGACAGGGAAATTGAGCGCAACTCAATCCTTGGGTATATGGCCATGCCTACATTGCTGCCGCATCAGTGGGTGCCGACCTGACTTACTTAAGGCGAGTTGGGTGGACGCTTACGATTGTCGCCCCTGTGCGTACGATGTCCCCACTCGCATGAACAGGGGCTTCTAGCAAACGATAGCGTCAATGATTGCTGTGTTGGCTAAGCCGACTCTCGAAGTATTGCGCAGTCTCTTTGTCGGTGCAGTATAGGTAGCAACCCTTCATCCCGCGTGTCATCAGGGTTCGGTATGTATTTTTGATGATCAGGCCTGTTTCATTTTTCGTGAGGGCAGGTTGCTCTTTCATCATTTTTTTCCAGCCGCGAATCGATTTATCGTGCTTGTCGCGCTTATCCGGGGATGTCACTACTTTGCCGTCACGGACGACTAGGTCTGGCCCGATGATTACCCCGATGTAGTCGACTTCCAAACCTTGGCAGGTATGAATGCAGCCAACCTGCTCGATGGAGTTCTCAGCGATGATCCATAGGCTGCCATCCTGATCCAGGTTCCATTGGCGTTTGTAGTCACCAATGACGATATCAGCAGCGGTGGGGTCTTTCTTGCTCAACCAAGGCCAGCAATAGCCCGCGACCACACGAGCTTTGTTTCCGTGGTTTTTCTCGTTGATTGCGTCATGCATCGCCTGAGGTGAGTCGAACACCTTAAACTCGTACTCTTGAGTCTCAAGCGTCGGATTTGCCGTCGAACGAATGCCTAGCGTGTCATCCAGCCATGCCAGGTAACCGTCAGAACCACTGCAGCGAAACTGCGAAGACAGCACGTGTTCTTCAACCACAGCACCCTTGGCTTTTGCAAAGGCGCGTATCGTCTGCTTGCTGCCGATATCGCTCAAGGTTACACGCTGGTCTTCATCAATGAAGAAAATGGAGCATTTCGCTGAATCAATCAGCTCCTTGATCTGGTTTTCCCCAAGGTTTCCATAAAGCCCGCTTTTCTCATTCAGCCGATGAGCTTCGTCCACGATAAGCGCATCGAATGTGTTGGGCTCAGTGTCGATGAATGCCCCAGAGCCTGAAAAGAAATTCGAGAAGTGGCTGCGCTTGATGGTGCCAACCAGTTTGCTTTCGTAGACCTTGCGTGGGGCTGCATTCTTAGAGACGTATTTGCTCATCAGCTTCATTTCGGTGAGCTTCACCAGCAGATTGATAGCCAGAACAGTTTTCCCCGTGCCTGGTCCACCTTCGATGATCATCACCTTTGGTGCTTGGTCCGAGGCCTCGCTTGCTGCCGCCAGCGCCGACTCGAAAATTGCTTTCTGATCGTCAATCAACACGAACTCGGGTTTGCCTTTCATCAACCCCCCGAGGGCTTCGGCTAGCGCCTTGGAAGGGCGAATTTTGCCTTCGGACAGCTCGTAAAGAACCTCTTTGTTGTCGCCATGACTTATATGCTTCTTCAGAAAGCTTCTGAGTTTACTGAGCTCTTCCGGGCCTTTCAGAAACAGCGGAGCCTTGCTGATGTGGGGCTCATAGTGAGCTGAATCTATGACGCCGTCGCTGACGTAGTTATGGAGATAGGCGCACGGCCGGATCTCAATGCTTTTGTCATACACCGCCTCGTTGAAGCCTTCCAACAGCGCTGCATATGACCACACCTGATAGGACGGGTGAATGGTCTCAATGAGGCCGCCACCTAACGCCGTTTTGACGATGGCATCCTTGGTTGTGGCGTTGGCCTTACTCCATTGCTTCAGCTCGATCAGTACGGCCTTTTTTGCCTGGTTTACGTCGCGACCGGTGAGTAGAAAGTCGATTCGCTTCGACGACTGCGGAATGTGCAATTCGATGGCCAGGCCTGCATCGCTCGGCAGGCCCTCATCTCTAAGGACCTTGGCCATGTACGTCAGGGATCCTTGCCACGACCTGATTTCCGAGGAGCCTACGTTCTTGCCGGTGGCTTCCTTGTAATGCCTGAGGATCACCTCCTCAATGTCATCGTTATCGTTGTCTTTAAGAAATTGCTGTTTAGTCGCAGCGTAAACGATCACGGGTTGTCCTTAGGTGCGTGTTGGTCAGAGTCGGTCGTACTTTTTGCTGCTGCTTCTTGCTTTATCCACGGGGTATTTCTGGCCGTTCGAGACGAGTTTCCGTGTCACCGCCTCGTTGAGGTCGATGCCGAGCACGCTGCTCAGGCGAACCAGATACATCAGTACGTCCGCCAATTCGTCTTTTACGGCCAGGCCGATTTCGGGATCTTTAGCTACGGAGAGCGAATCGGCATCGCTCATCCATTGGAAAATCTCGCACAGCTCTCCTACCTCGCCAGTGAGCGCCAAGATGAGATTTTTTGGGGAGTGGAACTGCTGCCAGTCGCGATCATCTGCGAAACGCTGAAGGGATGCAGCAAGCTTCACTACGTCAACCAGTGGCGCGGATGAGGTGTCTGAGTCACTCACGGGGCTATCTCTTGAGTATTGGGGGGGGCAAAAAAATATGTAGGAAATCTGGCCTAAGATTGTAAGAGTTTTCGCTGCTTGCGCAGCTTTTTTGTGTTTTTCTCACACGCTCTTTGCTGGCCGCATTGCTTGCCAGTGTTCGCTAGGTACTTTGAGCGTGGCTAAGTAGGCCGCGACGACCCCATGCCCACCGACTAGCGGCCTTTTCTCGATCTGTTCGTTGGTTTTCAGACTGGACCGATTCTGGTTAGCAGGTGATGGCAATCGGAACCAGACGAACGGTAGCAGTCAGCGGGGCTAAATTTTCTGTGGGTCTGGAAGTCGGTGGAAAATTTTGCGTACCCTTACAAGTAACTATAAATAACTCAGCTAGTTACGGATCTCGGTGGAGTCGAACCGGGACTTTTAGGTGTCAGCACGTTGTCGAGTTGCATGTGAAATATCCAGTGCAGGATACGGTAAGGTAAACCACTTCAAGTTTGAACATTGCCGATTCCCCATGGTGAATCGGCAGGAATCGGCCAATAGCAACTAGTCAGGTGTGTCTAATCAATCAAGGCGATTCACTCAACGGTACACCTGCCTGCCGTGAAATTTTGCGGACGGCGAGTTGTAGTTCGAGCTTGCATTGATATAGATCTTTATTGTTTTCACGCCCATAGGCTTTAACACATGAAAAAGCAGTGTCTACAAAAAACATGCTTGCGATTCTGGTCATCATTATTGAGTAAGCCCAAGCTTCCTTACCAGCCTTTATTTTGTGCTCGGGTGAGGCGTGCATAAACATAAGCCACATAAGCGTGTCCTCGCCAGTTATATGGCTTGCTCCGCTGAGACGGTGATAGCTTTCATAGTAATCAGTCTCACGCCCAAGTGTTTCAAATCTTTTATAAAGCGACTTAGGCCAGTCAGTCTCCGGATTGGATATATCTACAGAGCATTGAGTTTCAATTTCATTAACGAATTCGTCCAATATGCTAATGACTTTTCGTCTTTCCTCTATCATAGTCGATATTTCTTCTGCGTCGGTTCCGTCTAGTATTTTCTGCTTCCATTCATTGAGCTTTCTATTGTGCTCATTCAGCCATGATTGAGAAAATTTTATTAATGTCCCTGAGTTACCGATTTCGGCTAGGTACATGATGTTTATTGAGCCTTCTACAACAACCCTAGCTAATGCCTCCGCACTGGCTGGCGAAGCTGTCGAAATAGCAACTAGCATTCCTTGGACGTGCTCGTATACACGACCAGTCAGGTTTAAAAGCGAGTGAATTCGGAAGCCTTCATTGTTGTTTTTTGGCTCGATTTCTCCCAGGTAGTCATTAAGGATTTTATCTGCTTTGGCACACGACTCAATGGCTACTGCCGACTCAATAAGGTTTGCTTTTTTATCTATCTTAAAGGCTTTTCTGAATTTTGTTATGTGGGGCATTGTCGTGTGTAAATCCTGTAGGTTTAATAATTCAGTTCTAAATGGAAGCGCTATTTGGTTTTGAGTGTGGCGATTTTATCGCGGCTGTATTTTGTGTTATTAGTATTTTATAACGCTTAATGGCTTATTAAATAGATAAAAGCCAGGTCAAAAATTGTCTCCGCGAATCGCTAGGGAGGAAAGCGATCAAACTCGCACGCTGTGCCGTTTTTTGAGAAAATATCGCTAAGTTTAACTCGTATAGCGCAATATAGAAGTTTTCTGGGGTTTTAGCTATATTTGGTTTGGCTCTGGACTTGTATATCTATATACCTCAAGTCTATTTTATTTTTAAAATTATCTAGGCTCTGCTATAGTACACTGATTAAAATGCTGCGTGCGCCAAAGTAAATCGAGGTGATTGTGCTGGGAGATATTCAAATTAGATCCGCCCTTTTGGCTAGGCTTGGTCGAATGTCGCACCGACCCAGCGCGCTAATTGAAGAGCTGAGAGTGCATAATGGAAGTGCGATAGCTGATGTGGTGGCTATTTACAAGGAGGCTCATTGTTATGAGATAAAAGGTGATGCCGATAAAATTGAGCGAGCAATAAGCCAAGCTGCCTATTATGATTTGGCATTCAGGAAAATAACTTTAGTTACTACGGAGCGTCATGCGAATAAAGCTATAAGGATTATTCCAGCGCATTGGGGGGTGATGATTGCCAGGGAGGTAAGTGGTGTTGTGGTTCTCCGGGGGGCAAGATCTTCAAAAAATAGCCCTTTTTTTGATAAGAAGACTGCTCTCATGACTCTCTGGAGGACAGAGCTTTCAGATGTCGCCGAAGGGCTGAATATACAGGTTGCTGCAAAGGCAAATAGGGATAATATTTCTAACTCCATTGCAGGGGTTATGGGGAGAGAAGAGCTTAGCCTTGCAATTAGCGCTAAGCTCGCGCAGAGAAAGCTAGGGTTTTTGTAGCATAAATGTGATGTGAGCATTTATAGTCGGATTCAGGATACTGCTAGGCGTTACTAGGGTTCCATGTGAGTTGGCTTTATCGTTCAGGTAATTGTCTCCCCAAGAGTATGGTGGCGTCCGATAGAAATTTTTTGCCACCAGAATCTTCGCCATATCGTTATACTGCTGATTCCCTCGCGGATGGTTTTTTAAGCCGTTACCTCTAATAACATATTGAAAGTCTTCAAAGGCATACAGGATTTTGGGCGCAGTAACGTTGCGCATGCTTTCTGGTGGGATGTCAATTTCCGAGAAATTAGGGCTTACGATAGTATAATCCCCAAGTTCAATGTCGCTTAGTTCGTGGTGGGCAACAACTTTTTTGTGTATGGCTAGCTCACTTCTGGGTAAAGAGATCTCATGCCCGACTTCAAGTATTTCCTTGATTGATGCTGGTATTGAAGAGCCGGTTATTATTATTTTTGAAAATGAATAGTCGCGCTTTATAGCGATGATAAAGTTGATTAACTCTCCCGCTCTTTTGGTCGTATCACATGTGCGGCAAATCCTGTTGTCTAAAATAAGGATCATTGACGTGAAGTTGGGAGGGCATTTTCTAACTAATGTTTGTATTTCTAGTTTGGTTGTAGTGTAGTGCTGAAAGTCTTCGGGTTGAACTCTTAGTGCTATAATATCTGATTTAATTTTGCCTGTGATTTTGGCGTTGAACACAGCATCATTTCGTTGTGGTGTTCTTTCGATGGCGATAACTGGGATGAACGTGGTGTCGGAAAATTTATCGATAATATAATTGTAGTTATCTTGTCCCGAAATCGTTATTGCATCAGGGACGTCGAAATTATCAAGGTAGAAATTTCTATATTCTTTTAAGTGCGTTTTTATTTTTTTGTGCGTTCCATCAATAGATTTTTTTAGGGACTGTTCATTCAGGCCTTTTTTCATCGGGAAATCAAAGAAAGGAGCGATAAAAGGCTTCAGCGTAGGATGCAAAACCTTTAGGGCTCCGATCTCATTAGTTTTGGTTTTTAAGAATGGAGTATAGTTATTCATGTTTAAATATCAAGTCCCTAGTGTTGTATTCGGACACGATATCGGAAAAGATTTCATACCGATTTAACTCGTGCCTAAGCATGCCTGCAATTATTGCTGGATGCAGTCCTTTTTCGTTTGCGTATTTTATTACGATCTCTCTACGTAAATCATATTTTGGCTCACAGTTCCGCCATTCGTTTCTACTGACGAAAATTGTTTTGGTAAGTCGATCGGCTTCTAGTTCAATTTCTTCGGTTGATGCTTCTTCAAAGTCATCCAGTATTGGTGTCTCTAGCTGATCCAAGTGCAGGTGTATATGAGATAGCTCGTGCGTTAGTGTGAACCAGAAATTATCTAGTCTACTGTGCCTTAACGTCATGCCAATGACAGGATGGCCAGACTTTAATTTGAATACAGCTCCGTCAAGCTTCATTCCTTTAAGCTGCTCGTCAAATATAAGTATTATGCCGAGGTTTAATAGCGCGCTGGAGACTAAGCGGATATTTTCAGGGGCGGGACTCATCCGAGTGATTTGATAAATTTGGTCAGTGGAAATCGGCAGGTATTCAGGTACGGATTGCAAATTTAAAAGTAGCTGGGCTGTATGTTTTATGCGGGAAAGCCAATAGGAAGTGGTGGCAGTATTTGCATTGCTCGATTGTCTAAAGAATGTTTCGCCTTCGTTGTCTGTCAGTAGGTCGCGAAATAATGAAATGTTTTCACTACAGGGAGCATTTCTTTTAGTAGTTGATGCTTTTACTAAACGAATAACTTCGTCGTGGGCGTTTAGCGCGTTGATTAAAGCCTTTGGATTTATTGTGCTTTCAGATGTTACTACAAAATCATCCTGTTCCTCATTTTTGTTGGTCATACTGCCCCCGTATATTGAGCGGCCTTGGCTTCTGCCATTTCAAAATAGTTTAGTTGATCTTTGTCTAGACTGGGGAAATGTTGCATTCCAATCCGTTCATAATAGGTTTTTGCTTTTGGTAATGAATGTAAGCTAAATCCGGGCCTGAGCCTCAATGCGTTACAAGAGTAGGCTATCGCGGACTTTATTAAAATGCTGCCAATTCCGCTAAATTGTTTGTTGTTCATTGGGTTTTGCCGATTCCAGGGGGCTACGGCAAGATACTCGATGTAAAAAATATTTCCCTTGTCAAAAATACTTTGTTTGGGGTGGTAGATTAGACATGCCCCTTGAGGCTTCGAATCAGCTGATAAGAAAAACCAATGATATTCGTCTGTCCGATATGCGATTGATTTTTTAAACCACTCCCAGTGGCTATCCTCAAGGCTTAGGTTGCTTATTTCAGTTTCTAATAGATTCTCATCCTGACAGTTGTCTCTAACGTGTCTGAGAAGTTTTATGTTGAACTCCCCCCATAGTTTATCGCAAAGATTTCCGTGGGCGATGTCCCATCCATGATGAATTTTGAACTCTACTGAGCAGTTATTTAGATCAAGTAGATTACCCTTCTGTATGATCTCGTCTTCATTAGGCGGCATTGCGTCTAATAAACTTCTAATTTCATCTAGAGTCATTATAAATATCCGGCTGAGAAAGCGTAGTCTTTTGATTCTGCTGGGTGGTTATAATTTTGAGGTGAGTACAATTTTTCTAGTGCTCTTCGTAAGAGGAGCATAGATTTAGGTGCGGAACGATTATGGCGGTATGTGAGTCGAATGTACTCTTTTTCGATTGCGATTAACGTATCGAAGCTTAATATTTGTTGTTGTATCGAGTTGATCATTTTTTAGCCTTTCCGTGGCAAACAATCGTTCAGGTGTTCCTGCTGTTCCTGCTCAGCGTTAGCTAGCATTCTAGGTCGAGCGTACTCCACATTTTGTTTGCGTGCCATGTTTTGGCCATCATTTGAGTCCGTTTTGCTTGCTAGGGAAGCATGCGTTGCGTTTCTCAGCAGTGGGGGTGGATTGATTTTCTTTCGGTGTCCCGTCCTGAGTAAAATTTACACCCTCTGATCTATCGACAGGAGGCCCCTTCGCCTAGAGGTTGAACTGCCAGGATTTCCCTAAGCGAAAAGCGAGCAAATGCATGGTCAGCAGATAGTAATAGCGCGTCGATTCAGCGTGCTGGCTCAAGTGGTGGTTCAGAAACCATGCGAGATGCTTTTGCTGCCATGCCCATGGATTATCTCGGTTCCAGCGTTCAGAAATGGCAGCTTGAATAGTTTTGGCCTGGCGGATGTGACGTTCGCGTGTGGCATGTGCTCCAGTCAGCACCCCAGCCAAGAGGATCTCCATATCGAATGGTTTACTCACACCCAACCACCGATATACGCCGATACCACGTCGATACGGCCGTGTCCGAGCTCATAGCTGATTTGTAAGCGTGCCTCTCGATCAAGGCGTGGATTGAGGCGCCTGCACCTGCCACCGTTGATGGGCGCGAGATGATGGGTGATCTGCTCATAGCGTTCGCACGCATAGGCTGCCCGCAATTCGTGGAAGCCTTTGAGATTGTGCGTATGGAGGATATCCCGGGCGGGGCGGACGATTCCCTGCAAGAAATCGAGGTAGCTTTCGTTCGATGCCAGCAGGTTGCGGCAACCATTGGGCGAAACCTGTTCGGCAAACCTCAGCGCTTCACGAATATGATCATCTACCGTAATCCAGCGAGTCGCTGACGCACCTGAACGGCCACCTTTGGTGCCTTCCTGGATGTTGATTTTGTCGTAGTTTTCGGCTTCACGCTTGAGTCGCGGTAGGTCGGCCAGAATCGATTCGCGCAGACGCATGCCAGTGGCTCGCGCTAACTGAGCGATGGCCGCGGCGCGCGGCTGCTGGTTTTCGCAAAGCACCCCTACGATCCGCGTCACCTGTTCGCGGTCCTGGCCTTGCGGCACTGAACGACGAACACTGGTGCGCCGCATTCCCAGTGCCTTACTCGGGCTCGGCACTTTCACATACTGATCACCGCGAAGCGCGGCCATGGTTCGATTCACACTGGACAACCGGTTTTGAGCAGTCGCGATGGCCAGCTCACCTCGTTCAACTTGTTGGCGCAGATGTCCGGCGTAGTCCAGCAAGGTCTGCCAATTAATCTGCCGCGCATCGTTAAATCCTGGTCCATCCTCCGACCGACACCAACGCACAAACGCCTGCCAGCGATCACTGTGTGCCTTGACCGTGCCGTAATGCCCGCCGCCAAACAGATCACGTAGCGCTTGCGGCCCGGCATAACTCAGTTGTCGCCCATAGCCAAAATTACGCCCATCCCGTTTACCCACGAGTGCCATGATCAAACTCCTCTTGAAGCTAAACCTTCAAAACCGTCCCCACGTCATCCCGCCAAGAATGTTGAGTGTTATCAGGGATCAAGGCCCCTGCGACCTGTGAGAGTTGTCCACTAACGCGGGACTGACGGCTCTTTACGACCGGGAGCTTGGGCATCTCAAGATATGTAGCCTCCTGAACACTTGCGAAGACGTGGGCGGGTGGAGGCTGCGCTGGCTGACGAGACCAGCGCCGCGAGATCCTGAGTCGGGTGAAGGCAGTGAAGCGGTGACCGGGGCATGCCTGACTGTCAGTCAGGTGCAATCCATCCCGTGGGCTGCGGCACCATCATCTGCATCGCTGTTGCTGGTGACTTCGGTGTTTGTCACGCCGATTGTCACGAGGGGGAATGCCGCAAAGCCTTGTACGAGTTGGGCTGCAGCAGAGGTTGGAGTGCCCGTCTCTTTCCAGGAGAAAGAGACGGGCACAGGTTGGCGCAAAATTCGGCCAAGCGGATAGATTGCTGCAGGACAGCGAGGTACGGTGTAGCTGGCGCACTAGGGCCATGAGATTAGAGAGCATCCATCACCGGGGGAGGTGACCGGGCGAGCTGCCGGATGCGAATCGCCTTTAGGGAGAACCACCGCGGGAGCGGCGTGACCTTTAAGGTTCGGGTCACCTGGGGTGCTGTCATCGACAGCGCTTGCACGGCCAGTTCTACGCCTGTGGATAAACCCGGTCAAGGGCCTACATTCGGCGCTCTTGGGGACGTGAAAAGTGGTTATCCATTGGTGGAATTCCCTGGTAAATCCCGGACAACGTCGTGGCTTTTAGCTCTTCAAAGTGAGGTCCATCCAAACAGGGCGGCTTTGCAGCCCTGTTTGGATGGACCCGCGCTGAGAAGCGGATGAGCGAGGCTGCTCGCCCTGAATCTTGAGTGCTCAGTTGCTGTCGCCGCCGTTATTGCGCTTGTACAGCGCTAGCGGATCGGCACCACGTTTTTGTCTCTGACTTGGCCGTATGCTGAGGCGAGCAGGCTGCCGGTGGCGGCTTTCTGGATGTACTCACTCCACCAAGCCATCATCGGGCGCCGGCGCTCGATGTAGTCGGCTCGGTTGTAGGCGCTGCGCACCTCATCTTTGTCGACATGCGCCAGTGCAACCTCAATGAGCTCCGGGTCCCACCCATGTTCATTCAAGATGGTGCTGGCCATCGAACGCATGCCGTGGCTGACCAATCGATCTTGGAAGCCCATGCGTTTCAACGCCATGTTGGCAGTCTGGCTATTCGCGTGGGTGCGTGGATTTCTGTCTGCCGGGAAGACGTATTCGCGATGGCCGCTGTGGGGCCTCAATGACTCCAACAGTGCGACGGCGTGGTCACTCAACGGGATGCTGTGTGGGCGGCGCTACTTCATCCGCTCTGCTGGGATGGTCCAAACACGCCTTTCAAAGTCGATGTCTGCCCAGCGAGTAGTCGCCGCCTCGGCGGGGCGAGTCATCGTGTGCAACTGCCATTCGATCAGACAGCGGGTGGTGCGTTTGATGCTGGCGTTTGCGATCTCCAGCATAAGCTCGGGGAGCTCTTCGGGCGGAAGCGCTGCCATGTTCTCTTTCTTGGGCTTCTTGAATACTGCCCTGATACCGCTGAGCGGGTTGGCGAAGATCAGGCCGGAGTTTACGCCGTAGGTCATGATCTCGTTTAACCGCTGGCTGAGACGCTTGACCGTTTCCAGGCTGCCTTTCGCTTCGATTGGACGAAGCAATGCGATCACCATAGGCGCGGTGATTTTCACCAGTGGTGTCGTCCTCAAGTCGGGGAACACGTGCAACGTGAGCGACCGCCAAATGTCCTCGGCATAGGCCGGGGTCACCGAGTCTTTCTTGAGCTCGAACCAGGCGGTGGCCACGTTCTCAAAGGTGTGTTCCGTTTCTGCACGCTTGGCTTCATTCAGCGTATTGCGTTGCACCTTCGGGTCAATGCCCTGCGCGAGTAGCTCACGCGCATCGACTGCCATCTTTCGTGCGTTCGCCAGTGACAGTTCGGGATAGGTCCCGAAGCCGATGTTGATGCGCTTCTTGGTCACCGGTTCACGGTAATTGAAATTCCACAGCAACGAGCCGTTGCTGCGTACGCGGAGCTGCAAACCGTCACCATCCGTGAGGACGTAATCCTTGGACGCGGGTTTGACTCCCTTGAGCTGTCGATCGGAGAGGCGGAGGTTTTGAGCAGGCATGAGATTGTCCTCAGGCACTGATTCGGTATTCCAAAGATTAGCACCGGACGGACTGGAATACCGCCTGGAATACCCGAATGGCTGGAACTCAAAAACTCTCAAAATACCGCAAAAGCGCTGGAGGCCGCGTATTTGCTGGGTTTCAGGCACAAAAAAAGACGTCCGAGGACGTCTTTAGATGATGAAGTGGTGGAGCCGGGGGGATTTGAACCCCCGTCCGCCAGTACTCCGCTGTCGGTACTACATGCGTAGCCGTGTCTATTAAGTTAACCCTCAGCGACCCGACGGGCAGGGTGCTTTGGGCGAGTTGTGTAAGTTTTAGCCGCTTCGTCCACAACGTACTGCACGGCGATTCTGTTCTATATGACAATCACTTTGGGTTTACAGACATCCCCTGATGATTGCTGGACCCGAAGGTACCAGAAGGGAAGAGCTAAGGCTGCTTACGCAGCGAGAGCGTATTCCCCGTAGGTTTCGTCATTGGCAACTATAAGAAGTTGCAACAGTGGATTTACGAGTTCTGTTACCAACTCGGCATGCACCTAAAGTTTCGCAACCGGCGTCGAATCCTAAACGGCCCCGAACTCATTGCTCGTGAAACGGATGAGCAACAAGCACGAACAGTCTACGACATTGTGGCCCGGAAGGCCAACCCGAAGGTTGGCCGCACCTGGCATCAGTTCCGCGTTGGGTTTCGAATCTGCATTTTGGTAATGATACCGCTGGAAATCTCTACGCAATCCTTGTCGTTGCCTGCCGCCTGGGCTGCCTTGGCTTTTGTCTGCGCTGCTTTGACGCTGTCCAGAGTGCCTTCCGGAATGGAGGGCGCACTGTTTACGAAGTCATCAATGGTTTGAAGGTTATCGGTACACAGGTCTTTATCCGCCGCAAACACCGGCGACGCCAACATTGCAGCAGCGATGAACATTCCAGCAATTGCAGAGTGCTTCATGGGTATCTCCTTGCGCATGTGGGCTCGGTGCTGCCGATAACGCGGGCTGCTGGCCGAGGTGGTTATAAGCTCCTTTCAAAGAGCCTAGTCAAATGACTATAGCCGCGCGCAGGAATTCGGTTTTTTTTTCGGGTTGATGATGGTGTTGCAAAGCAAAAAGGGGCGAAAACACCCCTTTTACGCAAGCCGCCTGTTCAAACCGGACGCGCTTGCGTCACGCGGTCCACGAGGTAAACCAATCCGTGATAATCGATCCCGCCATGCTGGCTCAGGCCGATTTCACAGGTGCGACTGGTAGAGATGCCTTCTTCGCAGTACTGCACGGCGTCTTTCAACGTGCGCAGCGAGTGAGCATTGAGTTCTGGCGTCGTGAAGCCCTTGTCACCGGCAAAGCCGCAGCAGTGAATCCCTTCCGGGATGACCACGTTGTTGCTGCACCTGCGCGCCAGATCGATCAATGCCTGGCTTTCGCCCAAGTGCTGGGTGCTGCAGGTGACATGTACCGCGATCGGCGCCTCTTGTGGGATGAAGTCCAGTCGATCCATCAAATGCGTGCGGATGAAACGCACCGGGTCGTACAGGTCAAGGCGCACGTCGCCCAGATCCTGAGTCAGGCGCAAGGTGCAGGGGCTGGTGTCGCAGTAGATCGGATCGAGCCCGCCACGGCTGGCGTGGAGCAGGGCACCGATCAGTTCCTGGCGTTTGTGTTCGGCCTGTTCGGCATAACCCTTGGAAGCGAACGGCTGGCCGCAGCAGAGGTTGTCCAGATTGTCCGGGAAGACCACCTGATAACCGGCTTTTTCCAGCAGGCCACGGGTTTTGTCGTACAGCGACATTTGTTCTTTGTCGCCGGCCGCCGGCCCCATAGCGCGTGAAACGCAGGCTGCCAAATACACCACGCGCGGGCGTTCGTCGGTCACCGATGGGCTGAAGCGAATGGCTTTTTCCGGCTGCGGCATGGCGCTGGTCCATTGCGGGACCTGGCCTTTGGAGAAGCGGGTCAGCGTTGCCGACAACTTTGCCAATCGTGGCGCGCCCAGCAACATTCTTGCGCCGTTGGCTACATGCAGTGTGAAGCGCGCGCCTTGCATGGCTGTGGCGAAATTGCCTTCCAGCCAATTGGCGGTTTTCGTATGAGTGGCGTGTTGGCCGCGAAGCTTTTTCACCAGCTCGCCGGTGTTGATTCCCACGGGGCAGCGTTGCGCACACAGACCGGTCGCGGCACAGGTGTCGATGCCCTGGTATTCATAAGCCGCTTCAAGTTCACGGGTATCGACACCGGCGCGTTTCTTCGCCTGGATATCGCGCCAGATCACGATGCGCTGGCGCGGGCTCAAGGTCAGGCCTTTCGACGGACAAACCGGCTCGCAGAACCCGCACTCGATGCACTTATCCACAATCTCGTCGGCGGCCGGCAAGGGTTTCAAGTGCTTGAGGTGGATTTGCGGATCTTCGCTGAGCACCACGTCCGGATTGAGAATGCCATTGGGATCGAGCAGACGCTTGAGCTGCCACATCAGTTGATAGGCATCGCTGCCCCATTCCAACTCAACGAATGGCGCCATGTTGCGCCCGGTACCGTGCTCAGCCTTCAACGAGCCGCCGAACTCCACCGCGACCAGTTGCGCGACGTCGTCCATGAACGCCTGGTAGCGTGCGACTTCTTCCGGGCTGTTGAAGCCCTGAGTGAAGACGAAGTGCAGATTGCCTTCCAGTGCGTGTCCGAAAAGGATCGCTTCGTCGTAGTGATGTTTGTCGAACAACTCGATCAGGCGATTGACGCCGATGGCCAGTTGTTCCACCGGGAAGGTCACGTCTTCGATGATTACCGTGGTTCCGGTTTTGCGCACCGCACCGACGGCGGGGAAGGTGTCCTTGCGGATCGCCCAGAGACGGGCGTTTTCCAGCGGATCTTCGGTGAAGTCGACTTGCTTCTCCACCGGGAACGACGCCAGCGACGCCATGATCTGCGCCAGTTGTTCATGCAGCAAAGTGGACGACGCTGCGCGGGATTCGATTAGCAGGGCGCAAGCATTGTTCGACAAATGTTGTACGAAAGCGGGCATGCCGGGTTTGCTTTGCACCGAGCGCAGACTGCGCCGGTCCAGGAGTTCTACTGCCGACACCGGTTGGCTTTTCAGCACGGTGACCGCGTTGCAGCAGGTTTCCACATCCGGGAACACAATCAGCGCCGACGCCTTGTTAGGGTGATCGATCACCGTGTCGTAGGTCACTGCGCTGATGAAGCCGAGTGTGCCTTCGGAACCGACCAGCAAGTGGCTCAAGATATCCACAGGTTCGTCGTAATCCACCAGGGCGTTGAGTGACAGACCGGTGGTATTTTTCAGACGGTATTTGTGGCGAATCTTTGCCGCCAGTTCGGCATTGGCGCGGGTCTCGCGGCCTAGCGTCGCCAAGCGTTCAAGCAGCTCTGCATGGCTTTGCCGAAACGCCGCGACACTGGTGGCATCTTCAGTGTCGAGACGGCTGCCATCGGCTAGAACCAGACGAATGCCGGCCAGCGTGTGATAGGTGTTTTGCGCCGTGCCACAGCACATGCCGCTGGCATTGTTGGCGACGATGCCGCCGATCTTGCAGGCATTGATCGATGCCGGGTCCGGTCCGATCTTGCGCCCGAACGGCGCAAGCCAGGCATTGGCTTGTGCTCCGATTACGCCGGGTTGCAGACGAATCTGCGTACCTTGGCCGCGGATCTCACGACCGTTCCAGTTATCCCCAAGGACGATCAGCACTGAGTCGCTGATGGCTTGCCCGGACAGGCTGGTGCCGGCGGCGCGGAAGGTCACCGGCACCTGATCGCGCTGGGCCAGTTTCAGCAGCGCTACCACTTCATCTTCGGATTCGACGCGGATCACCAGTTGCGGGATCAGCCGATAGAAACTGGCATCGGTGCCGAAAGCCAGGGTCGACAACGGGTCGTCGAAGCGCCGTTCGCAGGGAATCAGTTGCTGTGCATCACGCAGGAAAGCGGCCGGTAAAGTCATTGATCCTCCAGGATCAGCACCACCAGGTCTTTCGGACCGTGGGCGCCGTAGGCCAGCACTTGTTCAATGTCAGCGGTTTTCGACGGGCCGGACACCAGCAGGGCATTGGTCGGCATGCCCTGCGCCCACTCGAACTCCTGCTGGACCTGATAAAAATTGTCGCGGATTTCACTGGCCTTGAGCAGGGCGAAATGCACCGGTGGCGCCAGGCTCATCAATCGCGGTTCTTCCCGTGTCGGCCAGATGATCAGGCTGCCGGTCGCGGCGATGGCGCCGAGGGTCGTAGTCAGACTCGCCGGAGTGTCGTTGAACAGCTCGGCTTTCCACTCTTCGACCGGTCGATCATAGGCCTTGAGTGCCGGCAGATCAGGATTTTTCTCCCAGTGCTGTACGACACGCTGCCCGTGGGGTGTGGTCGGTGCAATCAACAGGCTCGGTAATTGGCGATCCTTCAATAATTGCCCAAGCAACTCAGGCCAGCCTTCAGCCGACGTCAGGTGGATTTCCGTGTGCACCGCTTCCATCAGTTTGCGCAGTTGCGGGATGCGCTGTTCCGGTGCGTAGGTGTAAGGCTGCGTCACCAGATCGACATCGAAGTTGTCAGCCACCGGTGTGGTGCCTGTCAGGCTTTTGCGCAGTTTGGCGAGGATGTTTTGCTTGGCGCTCATCGACGGTCTCCCTGTTTGGCCAAATGTTCGCGCGCCATGTCATGCAGTGAGCGGGCAGCGGGTTTCGGTGCGCTGTGGTTTTGCGTCCATGGGCCGACATTGTCCGGCACAAGGGCGCGCAGGCGCGTCGCGGCAAAACCGAACAGGCGATACAGCGTCGGTGAGCTATTGAGCTTCGCCCAGGCGTTCCAGATGAACCGCTCCTTGCGCGAGTATTTGCTGCCCTGGCCGCGCATCACATGGTGTGGGCTGTCCGGGGCTTTGACGTTCTCTTCCCGAAGACGACGGAGTAACGCCGGGATCGGAATTTTTACCGGACATACCTCGCCGCACGCTCCGCACAGGGAAGAGGCGCTCGGATGATCCGGGACTTTCGCCAGGCCAACCATGTGCGGGGTGATGATTTTTCCGATAGGGCCGGGGTAGACCTCGCCATAGGCATGGCCGCCGATTCGGGTATAGACCGGGCAATGATTCATACAGGCGCCACAGCGAATGCAGTTCAGGGTCTGGCGCAGTTCGCTGTCGGCAAAGGCCTGGCTGCGACCATTGTCGAGCAGCACCAGGTGCACTTCCTGCGGGCCGTCGAGCTCATGTGCCTTGCGCGGGCCGGAAATCATGTTGACGTAGGTGGTGATCGGAATTCCCAACGCCGAGCGTGTCAGCAATGACAGCAGGGGCACCACATCGCGCAGGTTTTCCACAACCTTTTCGATGCCGGTCACGGCGATGTGCACCGGTGGCACGGTGGTGGTCATGCGGCCGTTGCCTTCGTTTTCCACAAGCAGCAGGGTGCCGGTTTCAGCCACGGCGAAGTTGACACCGGAAACGCCGATGTCCGCTTCGAAGAACTTCTGCCGCAGGACTCTGCGACCGATCTGAATGAGTTGGTCAACGTCCTTGGTGTATTCCACTCCAAGCTTGTCGTGGAACAAGGACGCGACCTGACCGGCGTTCTTGTGGATCGCCGGCATGATTATGTGTGAAGGCTTCTCGTGGTCGAGCTGGACGATGTACTCGCCCATGTCCGATTCCAGGCATTCAATGCCCTGTTCAGCGAGGACGTGGTTCATCTCCATTTCTTCGCTGACCATCGATTTACCCTTGATCACTTGCCGCCCCTCGTGAGCGCGGATGATCGAAAGGACGATGCCATTGGCTTCGTCCACCGTTTCCGCCCAGTGCACTGTCACACCGTTGCGGGTCAGGTTCTGTTCAAGTTGCTCGAGCAGCTCGGGCAACTTCGATAAAGCACGGGCGCGGACGGCATTGCCCAGCGCGCGTAAATGTTCCCGCTCATGGGCATCGCTGAAAGCCGCGGCCCGTTTGGTCATCAGTGAATCCATCGCCTTGCGGAAGTTGCCCCGCAATTGCGCATCATCCAAGGCCTCGTGAGCCCGGGTGCGGAAATCCTCTTCTACAGCGACCGTAGGAATAATCTCGGCGGCGCTCATTGGGCACCTCCGGTACGTTGCCAGAGGAAACTCGCCAGATGCTGACCGCGTAACGCTTCCTGCTGTTTTTCCAGTGAGCCGTTGAGGTTCATCAGGCAACCGCAGTCGGCGCTGAGTACCTTGTGCGCGCCGGACTCCTTCAGCGATCGGGTCTTGTCAGCCACCATCGCGCCGGAAATGTCTGGCATACGGACGCTGAAAGTCCCACCGAAGCCACAGCATTCGCTTTCATGGCTGTGGTCGACTCGCTCCACATTGCTCAGCTGCGACAACAGCTCACGGCCGTGCAGGTGGGTGTTCATTTCACGGCGTGCCGAACACGACGTGTGCAACGCTACTTTTACCGGTTCACCGCTATCCTTGAGCTGCACCTTGCAGACGAACAGCAGGAACTCGGTGAGCTCATAGGTCCTGGCCGCCAAGGCCTCGACCTGTTTCAACGTGTCCGGCTCGTCCTTGAACAAGTCGGCATAGTGTTCGCGCAACATGCCGGCACAGGAACCCGACGGCACCACCACCGGATAATCCCCGGCAAATAGCGCCAGCTGCGAGCGCGCCACTGTCCGGGCCTGCTCGGTATAACCCGAGGTGTACGCCGGTTGACCGCAACAGCTTTGCCCTTGCGGGTACTCGACACGGATCCCTTCGCGCTCCAGTAGATGGATCGCGTCCATTCCGGCTTGCGGGTAGAACAAGTCCACTACGCAGGTCCCGAACAGGTACACCCGCTGCGGTTTCTCGCTGGGGTATTGCCGAGGCTCGGGCAGTGGCGGGGCGACACGGGTCGCATTCGGCACAGCGTTGTAAAAAAGCTCGCTCATCAGGCGTGTCTCCGGGTGGGCCCGGTTATCCGTCCGCTGAGGCCGCTGAATATAGAGTGAGATTCTTTCAGCAGCCTTACAGACCGGGTTGTGAATAGCTGACGCCGGAATCGTGGTCCGGCGTCGGTTTTTTCCGTATCGGTTGTGGCTTTTAGTGCACCAGCATGCCGGTGAACCAATAGGCCTGAGCCAGCGTGATCAAGCCGACAATCGTGGCAAAGAACAGGCTGTGCTTGAGGGTGAAGCGGAACAGGTCCGACTCCTTGCCCACCAGCCCGGTCGCGGCGCAGGCCACGGCGATCGATTGCGGTGAGATCATCTTGCCGGTCACGCCGCCACTGGTGTTCGCTGCCACCAGCAAGGTGTCGTTGACGCCGATCTGGTGGGCGGTGGTCGCTTGCAACGAACTGAACAGTGCGTTGGACGAGGTATCGGAACCGGTCAGGAACACACCGAGCCAACCGAGGAACGGTGAGAAGAACGGGAAGGCTGCACCCGTGCCGGCCAACACCAGGGCCATGGTCGACGACATGCCCGAGTAGTTGGTGACGAAGGCGAACGCCAGCACCATGCCGATGGACAGAATCGGCCACCGCAGTTCGTAGAAGGTCTCTTTAAAAGTGGTCAGACCAGTTTTGAGGTTGATCTTCAGAACCAGCATCGAGATCAGTGCGGAGAAGAAAATCGCCGTGCCGGTCGCGGAAATCGGATCAAGCTTGAACACGGCTGGAATGGCAGTCGGGTTAGCCACAATCGGTGCAACCTTGATCACCATCTGATCAAGGTGCGGGATAGCGAAATTGAACACGAAGCTGTACATCGAACCGCCGGCGGCAAACATCGCCTTGAACGGCTTCAAGGTCCAGATGGTCACCAGCACGGTCAGAATCAGGAACGGCGACCACGCCTTGATGATTTCCCCGAGGCTGTAGGGCGATGCCAGGGTGGTGCGCTTCTGGCCGAAACCACCGGCGCTGGCGCTGACCACGGAAGCCGATACGGCCCCGACGATGTGCTGGCCGGCGGCGCGTTTTGGCTGCCAGACTTTCAGGAACAGGGTCAGGGAGATCAGGCTGGCCAGGGCCGAAGTGATGTCCGGCAGTTCCGGGCCGATGAAGTTCGACGTGAAGTATTGAGTCACGGCGAAGCTCAAGCCGGCAACCAGAGCGGCGGGCCAGGTTTCGCGAACGCCGCGCAGGCCATCCATCATGAACACCAGCCAGAACGGCACGAACAGCGACAGCAGCGGCAGTTGGCGACCGGTCATGGCGCCGATCTTGAACGCGTCGATGCCGGTCACTTGCCCGGCGACGATGATCGGAATCCCCAGGGCGCCGAAAGCTACCGGCGCGGTGTTTGCGATCAGGCACAGGCCCGCGGCGTACAACGGGTTGAAACCCAGGCCGACCAGCAGAGCGGCGGTAATCGCCACCGGTGCACCGAAACCGGCCGCACCTTCAAGAAACGCGCCGAAGCAGAAGCCGATCAACAGCACTTGCAGACGCTGGTCGTCAGTGATCGACAGCACCGAGCTGCGTATCACTTCGAACTGCCCACTTTTGACCGTCAGTTTGTAAAGAAAAACAGCGGCCACGATGATCCACGCAATCGGCCAAAGGCCATAGGCGAAACCATACCCTGCGGCTGCGAAAGCCATGTCGACCGGCATCTGGAAGGCAAAAATCGCCACCAGGATCGACAAGGCCAGCGTGATGCTACCGGCAACGTGCCCCTTGAGACGGAACACGGCCAGAGCCAGGAAGAAAAACACGATAGGTATAACGGCCGCGAGCGCGGATAAACCGAGGCTTCCGAGCGGGCTGTAGAGCTGTTGCCAGGTTTGCATATGGGGTGGCCCCTAATTGTTGTTGGTCAGGCACTGATCAGCGTTCTTGGATAATTGGTAATACCAATTTACAATCGCTGTTGGCTAGGGTAAAAGCCTTGTAGGCGGTGTGTCAATTTGCCGCCCTAAAACTTTTGTCGAATACCGGGACTGCAATGGGCTGCGTTGTGTGGATTCAGGTGCTGTACGGCAGGTGCCGATACGGCGGCAATGGGCCAGAATAGAGCGCCGGCGCGCCGTCGGATCTTGGAGAAGGTGAGTTATGGGGTTTGATCAGATTCGTCAGCGCCGTTTGTCTGACGATATTGTCGAGCAACTCGAGGGCATGATCCTTGAGGGTACGTTGAAGGCGGGTGAGCGCCTGCCGGCCGAGCGCGCGCTGGCCGAACAGTTCGGTGTTTCACGCCCTTCTTTGCGCGAGGCGATACAAAAGCTGACGGCCAAGGGCTTGCTGGTCAGCCGGCAGGGTGGCGGCAATTACGTGGTGGAGTCGTTGGGCACGACGTTCAGTGACCCTCTACTGCATTTGCTAGAGAGTAATCCCGAGGCTCAGCGCGATCTGCTGGAGTTCCGCCACACTCTGGAAGCGTCCTGTGCGTATTACGCGGCGTTGCGCGCCACGGATGTCGACCGCGAGCGCCTGACTTCCGCGTTCAATGAGTTGCAGGACTGCTATTCGCGTCACGATGAAGTGAGTCGGGCGGAAGAGGGCGCGGCCGATGCGAAATTTCATCTGGCGATCGCCGAGGCCAGTCATAACGCTGTTTTGCTGCACACCATTCGCGGACTGTTCGATTTGCTCAAGCGCAACGTCGTGACCAATATCGGCGGCATGTACAAGCAGCGCACCGAAACTCGCGACATGTTGATCACGCAACACCGAGAGTTGTATCAGGCGATCATCGAGGGGCGGGCCGAACAGGCGAGGGAAGTCTCCAGTCGTCACATTCTGTATGTGCAGGAGGTGTTGGAGGAGGTGCGCCAGGAAGTGCAACGCGTTGCGCGGGCGGAGCGGCGTAAGGGGATGTAGTCGGTATGATCATTCCCACGCTCAGCGTGGGAATGAATCCCGTGACACTCCGCGTCACAAAGCGGACGCAGAGCGTCCATCGCTGCATTCCCACGCGGAGCGTGGGGAACGATCAACTCAGGCAGAAAAATCAGTCTTCCTTGCCCTTGTTGCGCACCGCACGCTGCAATTCGCGACCGGCGTCGCGCTCGCGCTCGGTGTCGCGCTTGTCATATTCCTTCTTGCCCTTGCCCAGTGCGATCTCGCACTTGACCATGTGCTTGCTCCAATACCAGGACAGGCACACGCAGGCGTAACCCTTCTGCTGCACAGCGGCGGCGAGCTTCTCCAGCTCGCGTCGGTTGAGCAGCAATTTACGGGTGCGGACCGGATCAGCGATGACGTGGGTGCTGGCCGTCGTCAGGGGCGTAATGTGGCTGCCGAGCAGCCAGGCTTCGCCATCCTTGAGCAGCACATAACTGTCAACCAGCTGCAGCTTGCTTGCCCGCAGACTTTTTACTTCCCAGCCGGCCAGGACCAGACCAGCCTCGAACTTATGCTCGATGAAGTAATCGTGTCGCGCCTTTTTATTTTGCGCGATGGTCCCTGTTGGGTGTTTCTTCTGTTTAGCCATAGGGGCGGCATTATAGGGAGTTGCACGCGAGTCGGCTACGGTGTTGCTACGTGCTTGAGCAGGTTGAGTGAATCCCGGACAATGCGCGCTCTTTTTCGAACGCTTGGGCGTGATAACGATGTCGACAGACAAGGTTTCTGTCCACGGCAGTTGGGCTAGCCGCTGGGTCTTCATACTCGCCGCGACCGGTTCGGCCGTGGGCTTGGGTAGTATCTGGAAATTCCCCTATATGGTTGGCGTCTATGGCGGCGGCGCTTTCGTACTGATGTTCCTGGCCTGTATCGCGCTGATCGGTGTGCCGGTCATGCTCGCAGAAACCCTCATCGGCAGACGCGCCCGGCAGAGTCCGGCCAATGCCCTGAAGGTGCTGGCGCTGGAGGCGGGGCATTCAGCCAAGTGGTCGTGGGGGGCATTCGCCGGGATGATCACGGCGTTGCTGATCCTGTCTTTTTACAGCGTGGTAGGCGGCTGGTCGCTGGACTACATCATCGACATGGGGCGTGGCGACTTCCAGGGCGCGACGCCCGATCAGGTGGGCGCTTACTTCGGCGCGGTGATCGCCGATCCATGGCGGCTGACACTTTGGCACACAGTTTTCATGCTGTTGTCGGCAGTGGTGATTGCCAAGGGTGTGGTTGCCGGGCTTGAGCGCAGCTTGCGGATCATGATGCCCTTGCTGTTCGTGATGGTGATTGTTCTGCTGGGTTACAGCATGACTACCGGGCATTTCATGGAAGGCGTGCATTTCATGTTCGACTTCCATCCGGAAAAAGTCCTCGATGGCTTGCTGCCGGCCATGGGGCACGCATTCTTTTCCCTGAGCGTCGGGGTTGGTTCGATCATGATCTACGGTGCTTATATGCCGAAGAGCTCGTCGATTTCCGGAACCATCGTTGGGGTGGCGCTGCTTGATACCTTTGTTTCCCTGGTGGCTGGTCTGGCGCTGTTTCCGATCGTGTTCGCCGCGGGTCTGAATCCGAGCGAAGGCCCTGGCCTGATGTTTGTCAGCCTGCCATTTGCCTTTGGCAACGTAGCGTTTGGCCAGTTGATGGGCGTAGTGTTCTTCGTTCTGGTCGCGATTGCTGCCTGGAGTTCGGCGATCTCGCTGCTCGAACCGATGGTGGCTTACCTGGTCGAGCGCTCGAAAATCAGTCGCGCCTGGGTCACCTTCTGGCTGGCGTTCACTTGCTGGTTTGTTGGTCTGGGCACAGTGTTTTCCTTCAATATCTGGAAGGAAGCCAAGTTTTTCGTGAACGAAGGCGGGTTGTTCCACCTCTACCAGTGGGGGGCGACAGGCGGCCTCGACTTCTTCGGCGTGATCGATTTCTTCACCTCGCGAATCATGCTGCCACTCGGTGGGTTGTGTTTCGTGGTGTTTGCAGGCTGGGTGATGGGTCGTGACGCGGTGCGTGAAGAGTTGTCGATTCGTAATCCGGCGTTGTTCGCTTTGTCCTTGTTCTTGATGCGCTATGTGGCGCCCATCGGCATTCTCGTAGTGTTTGCCGCCCAGCTCTGGAAGTGACGCTGACATGACGACACACATTTCTCGTTCAGCCCTGCTGCCATATCCGGCGCAAGCGCTTTATGACCTGGTCAACGACGTGGCGCGGTATCCGGATTTCCTCCCGTGGTGCTCATCGGCTGAAGTTCTGGAGAGTTCCGCTGAACACATGCGCGCCAGCGTCGGTGTGGCCAAGGGCGGGCTCAGCCAGCATTTCGTGACGCGTAATACCCTGGTCCCCGGCCAGTCGATCGAAATGAACCTTGAAGAAGGGCCGTTCACCCAGTTGCACGGTGTCTGGGTGTTCAAGCCATTGGGCGATAAAGCCTGCAAGATCAGCCTGGACCTGTCGTTTGATTATGCGGGGCCAATTATTCGTGCCACCTTGGGGCCTTTGTTCAACCAGGCGGCCAATACGCTGGTGGATGCATTCTGCCAGCGGGCGAAGCAAATGCATGGTTGAGGTAATGATTGACGTTGAGGTCGTGTACGCCGCTGTAGATCGTCAGGTTCTCATGCCTGTCGCGGTGCCGGAGGGAACGACCATTCGCGCCGCACTGTTGAAATCCGGGATCGGCCAGGTGTTTGCCGAACTGGATCTGGCCGAGTGCCCGGTGGGCATATTCGGCAAGGTGATTGTCGATCCCGATACGCGAGTGGTTCAGTCGGGAGATCGAATCGAGATCTATCGGCCGCTGCTGGCCGATCCCAAGGAAGTTCGGCGACTGCGCGCTGCGAAGGCGGCAGAGGCCAAAGCCAAGAATCAATGAGTGACAAAATGAACAGGCAATAAAAAACCCGGACCAGCCGGGTTTTTTATTGCGTCGCAAATTATTGCGGCGAGGTGTCCAGTGGTTCTGGCGTCGGGACCGGAACGGTTTCTACGCCGTCGACATCCTTTTGAATCTGATCCAGCAACGAACCTGGCTTGACCGGTTTCTCCGGCTTCGGCTTCTCGACGTTTTCTGCCGGAGCGGTGACCGTGGTGCCACTGTCCTTGCCGAGAATCGCTTCATCGCGGCTCACGCCTGGCATGAAATCGCCAGAAAGGCTGACAAGCTGATCATTAGGGTTGAAGATAACGCTAATGCGTTCCTGTTGGCGTTCACCGCCCCCGGGTTGCAGGCTGTACAGGTAATCCCAGCGATCGGCATGGAACGTGTCGGTCAGCAGAGGGTTGCCCATGATAAACCGTACTTGCTTGCGGGTCATTCCCGGGCGTAACTGGTCTATCATGTCCTGCGTGACGACATTGCCCTGCTGGATGTCGATTTTGTAAACCCCGGGGAATGAACAACCGGCGAGTGCGAGCAGTCCCACAAAGGTGAAACTGGTTAGCAAGAGCTTGGTGTTTTGCATCGGTGGGCGACTTCCACTATCTTGGCTGGGACAACGTAAACGCCGATCATACCCGCAATAAGAGAAGCTGCGAAGCAGCATCGCGAGAAAGCTGACCATGGTTGAAAATAGCGAACTACGCAAAGCCGGCCTCAAAGTGACCCTGCCACGGGTCAAGATTCTGCAAATGCTCGATTCCGCCGAGCAACGCCACATGAGCGCTGAAGATGTCTATAAGGCGCTGATGGAGGCTGGCGAGGACGTCGGTCTGGCCACGGTTTACCGTGTACTGACCCAGTTCGAGGCAGCTGGCCTTGTGGTGCGGCACAACTTCGACGGAGGCCATGCGGTCTTCGAACTGGACGACGGCAAGCATCACGACCATATGGTCAACGTCGAAACCAGTGAAGTGATCGAATTCTTCGACGAAGAAATCGAGCGCCTGCAGAAAGCCATCGTCGACAAGTACGGCTTCGAGATGGTTGATCACAATCTGGTGCTGTACGTACGCAAGAAAAAGTAAGCATGTCGCGCGAACCTGGTTCGCGATACGAACGAAGGCGACCTCTGGGTCGCCTTCGTGCTTTCTGCCCGCCTTAAACCTTCGCAGTCACCACCATTTTCTTGGCGTGAGCCAGGGATTCCTTGGTGAGATCGATACCACCCAGCATTCGGGCGACTTCTTCGACCCGATCGTTTTTGCTCAGCTTGGAGACGGCGGTGCGAGTGGCGTCCTCGCCCCGCACTTTGTGCACAAATAGATGTTGGTGCCCCTGCGCAGCCACTTGTGGCAAGTGAGTCACGGTCAGTACCTGCCCGCGCTCGCCAAGTCGACGCAGCAACTGGCCTACAATTTCGGCGGTCGGGCCACCAATGCCTACGTCCACTTCGTCGAACACCAGGGTTGGCACGCGTGATGTTTGTGCGGTAATGACCTGAATCGCCAGGCTGATCCGTGACAGCTCACCGCCAGAGGCCACTTTCGCCAGGGCCTTCAATGGCTGTCCCGGGTTTGCGCTGACCAGCAGTTCTACCTGTTCGAGGCCATTCGGTAAAAGTTCGTTACTGTTGTTGGGGCGAAGCTCGATAGTGAAACGCCCTCCGGGCATGCCCAGGCGCTGGATTTCCTGCTCCACGGCGCTGGCCAGGCTGCTCGATGCCTGGTGGCGCAGATCACTCAGCTCCCGGGCTTTCTCCTGATAATGACGGGCATAGGACGCCAATTCGTCGCTCAGCCGCTCGATGGATTCATCGTTGGCATTCAGGGTTTCGATTTCGTCCAGCAGGCGCTGCTGCATCTCCGCGACCTCGGTGGGCTGGATGCGATGTTTGCGCGCCATGGTGTAGATCGCGTCGAGACGTTCTTCCAGAAACTGAAGGCGGGCCGGGTCGGCATCGAAATTGTCGAGGAAACGGTTTAGCTCGCCCACGGCCTCCTCAACCTGAATCTGTGCACTGGTCAGCAGGCTGCTGGCTTCGCCGAGCGCGCCGATGGAGCTATTCACGCTCGACAGGCGGTTGAGGCTGGCGGTGAGGGCATTCAATACATTGCCGGAATCACTTTCACTGCATTGCTCGACCACCTGCCGGCAGATCCCCAGCAAGGTTTCGGCATTGGTCAGGTTTTTGTGTTCCTGTTCCAGCTGTTCCAGCTCGTTATCACCCAGGCCGAGGTTTTCCAGTTCTTCAAGCTGATAACTGAGCAGTTGGTGGCGGGCGCGTTGCTCATCGCCGGAGTTGGAAAGGCGTTCGAGTTCCTGATGGGTCTGGCGCCAGCGTTGGGCGGCGAGCTGGACCTGGCGGGCGAGATCGGTCGCCCCGGCATACTCGTCGAGCAGGCGGCGATGGGTGTCGGTCTTGAGCAAGGATTGGTGTTCATGCTGGCTGTGGATGTCGATCAGCAGTTCGCCCAGCGCCTTGAGGTCGCCGAGCGGGCAGGGCGTACCGTTGATGTAGCCGCGCGAGCGTCCTTCGGCGGTGATCACCCGGCGCAGGATGCACGGGCCGTCGTTCTCGAGATCGCGCTCGGCCAGCCAGGTGCTGGCTTCCGGGATATCAGCCAGGTCGAAGGTGGCCAGGATATCGGCCTTGTCTGCGCCGGGGCGGACCACGCCGCTGTCGGCGCGGTCGCCCAGGGTAAGGCCCAGGGCGTCGAGCATGATCGACTTGCCGGCGCCGGTTTCCCCTGTGATCACGCTCATTCCGCGATCGAGTTCGAGATCGAGATGTTCAACGATGGCGTAGTTGTGTACGGACAGGTGCACCAGCATAAAGGCCGCTCCCAGGCTTTAGGTCTGGTTATTTATACAGTGTTTTGTTTCTGGCTGACAATGCCCTCGCTTAGCTCGTTTCGCTCGATCCGACGAAATCGTTAGCGCAGCAAGGAATACCGATACAAAGCTTTTTGTAGGGTTAATCACGTCTGGCCCCTTGAAGCCGGATTTTGCGGCCCCATATAGCTGGACAGAAGCGCGAGTCGAGCTCGCGGACGATATTGAAAGGAGAATTCTATGGCTGACGAACAGACAGTGGATACGCAAAATCTAGACGCCGATCAGGCTTCTCAAGCTTCGGGTGATGATCTGGCGGCTCGGGTACAAGTGCTCGAAGAGCAGTTGGCCGGCGCACAGGATCAGGCTTTGCGTGTGGCCGCCGATCTGCAGAACGTCCGCCGTCGCGCCGAGCAGGATGTCGAGAAAGCTCACAAGTTCGCGCTGGAAAAGTTCGCCGGTGACCTGCTGCCGATCATCGACAGCCTGGAGCGCGGCCTGGAGTTGTCCAGCCCGGATGACGAAAGCATCCGTCCAATGCGCGAAGGCATCGAGCTGACCCTGAAAATGTTCCAGGACACGTTGAAGCGTTATCAGCTGGAAGCCATCGATCCGCATGGCGAACCGTTCAACGCCGTTCTTCATCAGGCGATGGCCATGCAGGAAAGCGCCGATGTCGAGCCGAACAGCGTGCTCAAGGTGTTCCAGAAGGGTTACCAGCTTAATGGCCGCCTGCTGCGCCCGGCAATGGTCGTGGTCAGCAAGGCGCCGGCACCGGTTTCGCCTTCTATTGACGAGCAGGCTTGAAATTAGCCGCAAGGCCCCCATTTAGAAGTCAAGCGTTTAAGTGCTACCGCAGTTAGCCACCACTGCTGCGGCAACCAAATCCAAAAGTTTCGGGAGAGTGAACATGGGCAAAATTATCGGTATCGACCTGGGGACTACCAACTCCTGCGTCTCCGTACTTGAAAACGGCGTAGCCAAGGTTATTGAAAACGCCGAAGGCGCGCGCACCACGCCGTCGATCATCGCTTACGCCAACGATGGCGAGATTCTGGTAGGCCAGTCCGCCAAGCGTCAGGCAGTGACCAACCCGCACAACACCTTGTACGCGGTAAAACGTCTGATCGGTCGTAAGTTCGACGAAGAAGTCGTGCAGAAAGACATCAAGATGGTTCCGTACAAAATCGCCAAGGCTGACAACGGCGACGCCTGGGTTGAGGTCAACGGCCAGAAAATGGCTCCGCCACAAATCTCGGCTGAAATCCTGAAGAAAATGAAGAAGACCGCCGAAGATTACCTCGGCGAGCCGGTAACCGAAGCGGTCATCACCGTTCCGGCCTACTTCAACGACAGCCAGCGTCAAGCGACCAAAGACGCCGGCCGCATCGCGGGCCTGGACGTAAAACGTATCATCAACGAACCAACCGCGGCTGCTCTGGCTTACGGTATGGACAAGGCCAAAGGCGATCACACCGTGATCGTTTATGACCTGGGTGGCGGTACTTTCGACGTTTCCGTGATTGAAATCGCTGAAGTCGATGGCGAGCACCAGTTCGAAGTGTTGGCCACCAACGGTGACACCTTCCTGGGTGGTGAAGACTTCGACATTCGTCTGATCGACTACCTCGTCGACGAATTCAAGAAAGAAAGCGGCATGAACCTCAAGGGTGATCCGCTGGCCATGCAGCGTCTGAAAGAAGCCGCTGAAAAAGCCAAGATCGAGCTGTCTTCCGCTCAGTCGACCGACGTCAACCTGCCGTACATCACTGCAGACGCTACCGGTCCTAAGCACCTGAACGTGAAGATTTCCCGTGCCAAGCTGGAAGCGCTGGTTGAAGACCTGGTTCAACGCACCATCGAGCCTTGCCGCATCGCGCTGAAAGACTCCGGTATCGACGTTGGCGCGATCAACGACGTGATCCTGGTAGGCGGTCAGACCCGTATGCCACTGGTTCAGAAGCTGGTGACCGAGTTCTTCGGTAAAGAAGCTCGCAAGGACGTGAACCCGGACGAAGCCGTTGCCATGGGTGCTGCGATTCAGGGCGCCGTTCTGGCTGGTGATGTTAAAGACGTTCTGCTGCTCGACGTCAGCCCGCTGACCCTGGGTATCGAAACCATGGGTGGCGTGATGACCGCGCTGATCGAGAAAAACACCACGATTCCTACCAAGAAATCGCAAGTGTTCTCGACTGCCGACGACAACCAGGGCGCGGTAACCATTCACGTGCTGCAGGGTGAGCGTAAGCAAGCGGCGCAGAACAAGTCCCTGGGCAAGTTCGACCTGGCCGAGATTCCACCAGCACCACGTGGCGTGCCACAAATCGAAGTGACCTTCGACATCGACGCCAACGGCATTCTGCACGTAGGCGCCAAGGACAAGGCCACCGGCAAGACTCAGTCGATCGTGATC
This sequence comes from Pseudomonas sp. Sample_16, assembly GCF_004307665.1. Classification (NCBI taxonomy): domain Bacteria; kingdom Pseudomonadati; phylum Pseudomonadota; class Gammaproteobacteria; order Pseudomonadales; family Pseudomonadaceae; genus Pseudomonas; species Pseudomonas sp. Sample_16. Next base: position 6,748 of record NZ_RCOB01000088.1, on the reverse strand, counting down.
AAGGCCAACTCCGGTCTGTCCGACGAAGAGATCGAGCGCATGGTGCGTGATGCCGAAGCTAACGCTGAGGAAGACCGCAAGTTCGAAGAGCTGGCCGCTGCCCGTAACCAGGGCGATGCTCTGGTGCACTCGACGCGCAAAATGGTCGCTGATGCTGGCGACAAGGTGAGCGCTGAAGAGAAGACTGCAATTGAAGCTGCCGTAGTTGCCCTGGAAGCCGCTGTCAAAGGCGACGACAAGGCCGCTATCGAAGCCAAGGTTGAAGAGCTGTCCAAGGTCTCCGCGCCAGTGGCCCAGAAAATGTACGCCGAACAGGCTCAGCCAGCTGACGGCGCGGCACCGCAGGGTGAATCGGCTGAAAAGGCTGACGACGTTGTCGATGCCGAGTTCGAAGAAGTAAAAGACCACAAGTAAGTTGTTGGTCGCCCGGTTGACTGCCTTCAGGCGGTGACTGGTAGGATGTCGCCGCGCGGGAGCTTGCTCCCGCGTTGGCGTGTCTGGAACACGCGAATTTTTACAGCATGCGACAACGTTCGTTTGCTGCTGGTATGGCCGGGAATGCTCCTGCTTTTCGAGCCGCAAGTACCACATCTGAATCAAAGACCAGGATCGTTGAATTGACGTGAGTTGGGTCCGGGCCTGTATTGGGGCTCAACGAGTTCGGCGGGGCTCAGGAGAGGTTTGCCGAACGTCCTCAAGAGTGCAAATGACTTATGGCAAAGCGTGACTATTACGAAGTATTGGGTGTTGAACGAGGCTCAAGCGAGGCGGACCTGAAAAAGGCCTACCGTCGCCTGGCGATGAAGCACCACCCGGACCGTAATCCCGATGACAAAGCGTCGGAAGAGATGTTCAAGGAGGCCAACGAGGCCTACGAAGTGCTGTCCGACTCCAGCAAGCGCGCGGCGTACGACCAGTACGGCCATGCCGGTGTCGATCCGAGCATGGGCGGCGGCGGCGCCGGTTTCGGCGGTCAGAATTTCTCCGACATCTTTGGCGATGTCTTCAGTGACTTCTTCGGTGGCGGTCGCGGCGGTTCCCGTGGCGGTGCTCAGCGCGGCAGTGATTTGCGCTACACCCTGGAGCTGGACCTGGAAGAAGCGGTGCGCGGCACGACCGTGAATATCCGCGTTCCGACCCTGGTCAACTGCAAGCCATGCGATGGCTCGGGTGCCAAGAAAGGTTCCTCGCCGGTCACTTGCCCGACCTGTGGCGGTATCGGCCAGGTGCGCATGCAGCAAGGCTTCTTCTCGGTGCAGCAGACCTGCCCGCGTTGCCATGGCCAGGGCAAGATCATTTCCGATCCGTGCGATTCCTGCCACGGCGAAGGTCGTGTCGAAGAGTACAAGACCCTGTCGGTGAAAGTGCCGGCCGGTGTCGATACCGGTGACCGCATTCGCCTGTCCGGCGAAGGTGAAGCGGGCGCTCAAGGTGGCCCTACTGGCGACCTTTACGTGGTGATCAATGTGCGTGAGCACTCGATCTTCCAGCGTGATGGCAAGCACCTGTTCTGCGAAGTGCCGATCAGCTTCGTCGACGCAGCGCTGGGTGGCGAGCTGGAAATCCCTACCCTTGATGGTCGGGTCAAGCTGAAGATCCCAGAGGGTACTCAGACCGGCAAGCAGTTCCGTGTTCGTGGCAAGGGTGTTGCGCCTGTGCGTGGCGGTGGTGCCGGTGATCTGATGTGCCGTGTGACAGTCGAAACCCCGGTCAACCTGAGCCGTCGTCAACGCGAAATGCTCGAAGAGTTCCGCAGTTCCCTGGCTGACGACAACAGCCATTCACCGAAGACCACTGGCTGGTTCGAAGGCGTCAAGCGCTTCTTCGGCGACTTGTAAGGAGACAGGCATGCGACGTATAGCAGTGATGGGCGCCGCCGGGCGCATGGGCAAAACCTTGATCGAAGCCGTGCAGCAAACGCCGGGTGCCGGTTTGACGGCGGCAGTGGATCGCCCGGACAGCACGCTGGTCGGCGCTGATGCCGGTGAGCTGGCTGCGCTGGGGCGGATCGGTGTGCCGTTGTCGGGTGATCTGGATCGTGTTGTCGACGAATTCGACGTGCTGATCGACTTCACTCATCCGACGGTGACCCTGAAAAACCTCGCCTTCTGCCGCAAGCACGACAAGGCGATGATCATTGGCACCACTGGCTTCAGCGTTGAAGAAAAGCAATTGCTGGCGGAAGCGGGCAAGGACATTCCGATCGTCTTTGCGGCCAACTTCAGTGTGGGTGTGAACCTGTGCCTGAAGTTGCTCGACACCGCGGCTCGCGTGCTGGGTGACGATGTCGACATCGAAATCACCGAGGCTCACCACCGGCATAAAGTCGACGCGCCGTCCGGTACGGCGGTGCGCATGGGCGAAGTCATCGCGGATGCCTTGGGCCGTAACCTGAAGGAAGTGGCGGTGTATGGCCGTGAAGGCCAGACCGGTGCGCGCGCTCGCGAAACCATCGGCTTTGCCACTGTGCGCGCTGGCGATATCGTCGGTGATCACACTGTGCTGTTCGCCGCTGAAGGTGAGCGTGTCGAGATCACGCACAAGGCCTCCAGTCGTATGACCTTCGCCAAGGGTGCTGTGCGAGCTGCATTGTGGCTGGATGGGCGCGAGCCTGGTCTTTACGACATGCAAGACGTGCTCGACCTGCGTTAAGATGCACCCGAAATCGGGCTCGTGCACAGCGTTCGAGCCCGGTTTTGTTCCGCCAAGCGACGTCCTGTCGCATTCTCCAGCCTTTAAGGCTCATTGGCGGTAGACCAAAAATGCCTTTTTCTGTAAGCTACAGCTTTAGTGTGTCCACTAAAAGCGCGCAGAATAATTCAGTGAAGAAGCGGGGTGACGTGTCCATACGTCACTCCGCTTTTTTACAACCTGCGATCGCCCTTTCAGGCTTTATTTACGGGAGGTCTTCTTGACTAAGCCAGCCATACTCGCCCTTGCTGATGGCAGCATTTTTCGCGGCGAAGCCATTGGAGCCGACGGTCAAACCGTTGGTGAGGTGGTGTTCAACACCGCAATGACCGGCTATCAGGAAATCCTTACCGATCCTTCCTACGCCCAACAGATCGTTACCCTGACTTACCCGCACATCGGCAACACCGGTACTACTCCGGAAGATGCCGAGTCGAACCGCGTCTGGTCGGCTGGCCTGGTCATTCGCGACCTGCCGCTGGTTGCGAGCAACTGGCGTAACACGATGTCCCTGTCCGACTACCTGAAGGCCAACAACGTTGTGGCCATCGCCGGTATCGACACCCGCCGCCTGACGCGCATCCTGCGTGAAAAAGGCGCGCAGAACGGCTGCATCATGGCCGGTGACAATATTTCCGAAGAAGCCGCTATCGCCGCAGCCCGGGGTTTCCCTGGCCTGAAGGGCATGGACCTGGCAAAAGTCGTCAGCACCAAAGAAAAGTACGAGTGGCGCTCGACTGTCTGGGATCTGAAAACCGACAGCCATGCGACCATCGAAGCTTCCGAGCTGCCGTACCACGTAGTTGCCTACGACTACGGCGTCAAAGTGAACATTCTGCGCATGCTGGTTGAGCGCGGCTGCCGCGTGACCGTGGTGCCTGCTCAGACCCCTGCTGCCGATGTGCTGGCGCTGAAGCCGGACGGCGTGTTCCTGTCCAACGGTCCTGGCGATCCGGAGCCTTGCGACTACGCGATCCAGGCGATCAAGGACGTGCTGGAAACCGAGATCCCGGTCTTCGGTATCTGCCTCGGTCACCAACTGCTGGCCCTGGCCTCCGGCGCCAAGACCCTGAAAATGGGTCACGGCCACCACGGTGCCAACCACCCGGTCCAGGACCTGGATACCGGCGTGGTGATGATAACCAGCCAGAACCACGGCTTTGCGGTAGACGAAGCGACCCTGCCAGCCAACGTTCGCGCGATCCACAAATCGCTGTTCGACGGCACCCTGCAAGGGATCGAGCGTACCGACAAGAGCGCCTTCAGCTTCCAGGGTCACCCGGAAGCCAGCCCTGGCCCGAACGACGTAGCGCCATTGTTCGATCGCTTCATCACTGAGATGGCCAAGCGACGCTGATCGCTCGCCCTGATGCAGCAAAGCCTGAGGGTGGTCCCGAAACCGGCGGCCCCCTCAAGGCTTCACAGATTGAACAAGACGGCTTGCCGACTGACCTGCGGATTTGAGTGACAAACCCATGCCAAAACGTACAGACATTAAAAGCATCCTGATTCTCGGCGCTGGCCCGATCGTGATCGGCCAGGCCTGCGAATTCGACTACTCCGGCGCCCAGGCCTGTAAAGCCCTGCGCGAGGAGGGTTACCGCGTCATCCTGGTGAACTCCAACCCGGCCACCATCATGACCGACCCGGCCATGGCCGACGCCACCTATATCGAGCCGATCAAGTGGCAGACCGTTGCCAAGATCATCGAGAAAGAGCGTCCGGACGCGCTGCTGCCGACCATGGGTGGCCAGACTGCCCTGAACTGCGCCCTGGACCTGGAGCGCGAAGGCGTTCTGGAGAAGTTCGGCGTAGAGATGATCGGTGCCAACGCCGACACCATCGACAAGGCTGAAGACCGTTCGCGCTTCGACAAGGCGATGAAATCCATCGGCCTGGCGTGCCCGCGTTCCGGTATCGCCCACAGCATGGAAGAGGCCAACGCGGTCCTCGAGAAGCTCGGCTTCCCGTGCATCATTCGTCCGTCCTTCACCATGGGCGGCACCGGTGGCGGTATCGCTTACAACCGTGAAGAGTTCGAAGAAATCTGTGCCCGTGGTCTGGACCTGTCGCCGACCAAAGAGCTGCTGATCGACGAATCGCTGATCGGCTGGAAAGAATACGAAATGGAGGTTGTCCGCGATAAGAAGGACAACTGCATCATCGTCTGCTCGATCGAAAACTTCGACCCGATGGGCGTGCACACCGGTGACTCGATCACCGTGGCGCCGGCACAGACCCTGACCGACAAGGAATACCAGATCCTGCGTAACGCCTCCCTGGCGGTACTGCGCGAGATCGGTGTGGAAACCGGCGGTTCCAACGTTCAGTTCGGTATCTGCCCGAACACCGGCCGCATGGTCGTGATCGAGATGAACCCGCGAGTATCCCGTTCCTCGGCACTGGCTTCGAAAGCCACCGGTTTCCCGATCGCCAAGGTCGCGGCCAAACTGGCTGTGGGCTACACCCTCGACGAGCTGTCGAACGACATCACCGGCGGCAAGACCCCGGCGTCCTTCGAACCGTCCATCGACTACGTCGTGACCAAGCTGCCACGTTTCGCTTTCGAGAAATTCTCCAAGGCTGACGCGCGCCTGACCACTCAGATGAAGTCGGTGGGTGAAGTCATGGCCATCGGCCGTACCTTCCAGGAGTCCCTGCAGAAAGCCCTGCGCGGTCTGGAAGTCGGTGTGTGCGGTCTGGACGAGAAGGTTGACCTGCGCAACCCGGAAAGCATGAGCATCCTCAAGCGCGAACTGACCGTGCCGGGCGCCGAGCGTATCTGGTACGTGGCGGACGCCATGCGCGCCGGCATGAGTGTTGAAGACATCTTCGGCATGACCATGATCGATCCTTGGTTCCTGGTGCAGATGGAAGATCTGATCAAGGACGAAGAGAAGGTCAAGACCCTGGGCCTGACCAGCATCGACCGCGATCTGATGTTCCGCCTCAAGCGCAAAGGCTTCTCCGACATGCGTCTGGCCAAGCTGCTGGGTGTGACCGAGAAGGCCCTGCGTGCTCACCGTCACAAGCTGGAAATCTTCCCGGTCTACAAGCGCGTCGACACCTGCGCGGCCGAGTTCGCCACCGATACCGCGTACCTGTACTCGACGTACGAAGAAGAGTGCGAAGCCGCGCCGTCGGGTCGCGACAAGATCATGATCCTGGGCGGCGGTCCGAACCGTATCGGCCAGGGCATCGAGTTCGACTACTGCTGCGTACACGCGGCACTGGCCCTGCGCGATGACGGTTACGAGACCATCATGGTCAACTGCAACCCGGAAACCGTTTCCACCGATTACGACACCTCCGATCGCCTGTACTTCGAACCAGTGACCCTGGAAGACGTGCTGGAAATCGTCCGCGTCGAGAAGCCGAAAGGCGTGATCGTCCAGTACGGCGGCCAGACCCCGCTGAAACTGGCCCGCGCCCTGGAAGCCGCCGGCGTGCCGATCATCGGCACCAGCCCTGACGCCATCGACCGTGCCGAAGACCGTGAGCGCTTCCAGCAGATGGTCCAGCGCCTGAACCTGCGTCAGCCGCCAAACGCCACCGTGCGCAGCGAAGACGAAGCGATTCGTGCCGCCGCCAAGATCGGTTACCCGCTGGTGGTGCGTCCGTCCTACGTATTGGGCGGCCGTGCGATGGAAATCGTCTACGAAGAAGAAGAGCTCAAGCGCTACCTGCGCGAGGCGGTTCAAGTGTCCAACGACAGCCCGGTGCTGCTGGATCACTTCCTCAACTGCGCCATCGAGATGGACGTCGATGCGGTCTGCGACGGCAAAGACGTGGTGATCGGTGCGATCATGCAGCACATCGAGCAGGCGGGTGTTCACTCCGGTGACTCCGCGTGCTCGCTGCCGCCGTACTCGCTGCCGGCGCACATCCAGGACGAGATGCGCGAACAGGTCAAGAAAATGGCCCTGGAACTGGGCGTGGTCGGCCTGATGAACGTACAGCTGGCGCTGCAAGGCGAAGACATCTACGTCATCGAAGTCAACCCGCGTGCTTCCCGCACCGTGCCGTTCGTGTCCAAGTGCATCGGTGTTTCCCTGGC